>CAJAFD010000579.1 GCA_903938935.1 uncultured Opitutia bacterium | reverse complement strand
GGCGGCAAGCGGAGCGAGATCGCTCAGCATCGCGGTGAGATTGGCGGCGGTGCGGTTGGCGATCCAGAGGGAGGCGCAACGGCGTTGGAGACATTCGACGGCGGCCCCGCGGGCGGCGCCGCCGGCCCCGATTAGGATCACGTGTGCGCCGGCGAGATCGAGGCCAAGGGTTTCACGGATGGCGGCGGCGAGGCCGTAA
Source organism: uncultured Opitutia bacterium (assembly GCA_903938935.1). Classification (GTDB taxonomy): domain Bacteria; phylum Verrucomicrobiota; class Verrucomicrobiia; order Opitutales; family Opitutaceae; genus Tous-C4FEB. The sequence continues at coordinate 7,159 of CAJAFD010000579.1, read as the reverse complement.
CCATCGGTGTTGTGGCCGCGCCAGCCGGCGGGCGTGAGCAGGAGAGTGTTGACGGCGCCGATCGGGCGCGCGGCGGGGTCGATGGCGGCGATGCGATCGAAGGCGATGATCTTGTGCGGGACGGTGAGATTGAGCCCGTGGAATTTTTTTTCGCGGAAGAGCTCGAGCGCGCGCGGGAGATCATCGGGGTGAATCTCGAAGCGAAAATAACGCCAATCGGCGAAGCGCGGCGTGGTGGCGGCGAGTGCCGCGAGGGCGGCGTTGTGCATCGCCGGACTGATCGAGTGCTTGATCGGGTGGCCGAGGACGGCGAGCGCCGTGCCGGGGTAGGACCACGTGGCGAGATCGGCGAGCGTGAGGACGGCGGAACTGTCGGGGTGTGCGTTCAGAAGCGGCGAGTCAGGCGACGAAGGGCGCGGCGGGCAAAAACGAAATCGCTGGACGCAACGAAGTGCGGGCGCGGGGCATCAGGCGGATTCGCGCGCGTGCGTCTGCTCGAACTCGGCGACGAAGCGGGCAAACAGTTTCGCGCGCTCGATGTCTTGTGCGAGCGTGTAGTGGTTGACCAGATTGCGGCAGCTGCGGCAGAGCACCTCGCGCACGGAGGTGGGCATGAGATCGGTGGGCTTTGGTTCGAGCTGATGGCTGCGCAGAAACGTGGTGATTTCTTCGACGTCGCGGAAGAGGCCGCGGTCAAACGGATCGACGAAGAACGGTTCCTCGTCGTCATAGCAGCCGACGATGAAGTGGCCGGGCAGGCCGATGGGCTCAAGCGGGAGGCCGAGACGTTGGGCGACGAGCAAGTAGACCAGACTGAGCGACAGCGGGATGCCTTGGCGGCGCGTGAGGACCTCGTCGATGAAGCTGTTGCGCGGGTCGGTGTAGTGTTCGACGTTGCCGCGGAAACCCCATTCGTGAAACAGCACGCGATTCATGATGCGGCACTTCTCGCGGGTGGTCGCGGGCTCGGCGATGAGCTCGGTGCAACGCGCGGCGATGGTGTCGAGTTGTTCGCAGCAGGCCCCGACGTCGAGCTGCGGGTTGACCGTGCGCGCGAGGAGCAACGCGCCCGTTTCGAGCTCGTAGTGGAGCGAGCGAATGAACGTAAGAAATTCCCCAACGGGGTCTGCGAGCTGGAGTTCTTCGATGTAGCTGCTCGCGGCGCGGGCGAGGGCGGGGTGCGCGCCGCGGGCGATCTCGTGGAGAAACGGTGCGGCGTCGGCGCCGAGGGCGGTGAAGCGCGCCAGCAAGGCCCGTCGCACCGTGGGGCTCGGGTCGTCGAGGAGGCTGAGGAGCGCGGATTTTTGGGCGGGACTCAGCGGCGTGGTTTCCACGCGAAAAACCGAGACGCGTTTCGCCGGTGAGGCAATGCGGAAGCGCGGACGTTACATGCGCTCGGGCCAAGGGTCGCGCGCGAGGAGTTGGCTGGAGAGGCGGTGGGCGCTGAGGAGGCCGTCTTCGTGGAAGCCGTAGCGTTGCCAGGCGCCGGCGAAGAACGTCTCGGTGGTGCCGCGCGCGGCTTGGTTGAGCGCGGGCAACTCGGCTTGGGCGGCGGTGGCTGCGAGGCTGAAGAGCGGGTGTTCGTACGCGATGCGGCGGAGGACGCGCGCGGGGTCGATGGCTTCGGGGCGGTTGATGGTGACGAAATAATTTTCGCGGTCGGAGACGCCTTGGAGTTTGTTCATCCAGTAGTGCGTCGCGGTGGAGACGACGCCGGTGGCGTCGCGGGCGATCTCGTAGTTCCACGCGGACCAAGCGAGGCGCGTGCGCGGCATGACGGCGACATCGGTGTGGAGCGTGGCGGTGTTGGCTTGGTAGTGGAACGCGCCGAGGAGGCGGCGCTCGGCATCGGTGGGCGCGGCGAGGAGCCGGAGCGCTTGGTCGCCGTGGCAGGCGAGGATGACTTTATCAAACGTCTCGCTGCCGCCCGTGGCGGTCGTGACCGTGACGCCGCGGGGCGTGCGAACGATACTCGTGGCGGCGGCGTTGAGGCGGATGCGGTCGGCGAAGGGCGCGGTGAGCGGGGCGACGTAGCTCTTGGAACCGTTTTCCACGGTCCACCACTGGTGTTGGGTGTCGAGGCCGAGGAAGCCGTGGTTGTGAAAAAACCGGAGTAGCGCGGCGGCGGGGAAGCCGAGCATTTTTTCGGGCGGCGTGCTCCACACGGCGGAGCTCATGGGGACGAGATAGAGGTCGAAAAAATCGGCACCGTAGCCGCGACGTTTCACGTAGTCCCCGAGGGTTTCGGTGGCGATGGGCGAGGTGGGATCGGCGAGGGCGGCGACGGCTTCTTGGTTGAAGCGGTGGATCGCGGCGAGCATCCGGTAGAAACGCGGGCGGAGGAGATTGCGGCGCTGGGCGAAAAGGTGGTTGAGCGAGGAGCCGCAGAATTCCAAGCCGCTGTCGGCGTGGCGGACGCTGAACGACATGTCAGTTTTCTTGGTGGCGACGCGGAGTTCGTGAAACAGGCGCGTGAGCAGCGGGTACGTGGCGTGGTTAAACACCATGAAGCCGGTGTCGATCGGGACGGCGCGGCCGGTGCCGGGTTCGGTGGCTTGGACGGTGTTGGTGTGGCCGCCGATGTAGTCCGCCGCTTCGAAGAGCGTGAGGTCGTAGTCGCGTTGCTGAAAATGAGCGCAGCCGAGGCCGGCGATGCCGGTGCCGACGATGGCGAGGCGAGGTTGGGACATAGGAGAAAAGGCGGCGGTTGAAACGGAGCGGAGGCGAGTTACGGGCGGCGAGGGAGGTGCGAGTGGCGAGGGGGGTGAAGGGACGAGCGGGCGGCGCGGGGCACGTGCTTTGATGTTACGCTTGAGGCGGAAAAACGGATGGGGAAATAAAAAAGCCCGAGGCGCGGGGCGCTTCGGGCGGGGAGGGGATCGAGGCGAGTTTAAGCGGCAGGCGCCTGCGGCCCGGCGGGCGGGGGCGTGGTCGGTGGGGTGTTGAGACCGTGGGTTTCCTCGCTGAGGTCTTTGCGGATGGCGGGGCCGTCGGCTTTTTTCGGGAGGTTGGCCGAGGAAGCGGTCGCGCTGGCGACGGCCATGGCGGTGGCGACGGGCACGACGCGGCGCAGCGTGGCGTAGTCGTGCGAACTCTGCGCGGAGGCAGCGCGGGCGGTCGCGGCGGCGGCGACGGAGGCGTGGTGATCGGCGCGCATGCCTTCGTCGAGGATGGATTGGGGCACGGGCTTGAGGCCCCAGATGAGGCCGGTCCACGAGAGCATTTTCAGGCCGTAGTAAGTGGGATCGATTTCCCACCAGTAGAAGCCATTGCGCGTGCAGCTCTGGAAGCGGTGGTGGTTGTTGTGCCAGCCTTCGCCGAGGGTGATGAGGGTGAGGATAAAGCTGTTGCGCGAATCGTCCTCGGTCTTGAAGCGGCGTTTACCCATGAGGTGCGCCATGGAGTTGATGCAGGCGGTGCCGTGAAAGAGGAACGTCGTGCTCACGAAGAAACCCCAGACGAGCATCTGCCCGCCGGTGGTGCCGAGGCCGGGCGCGAAGTGTTCGAGGGCGATGCCGGTGCCGTAAAGCGAGAGCGCGAACACGAGGGGCACGCAGAGGTCGAAGCGGTTGAGCCAGACCAGCTCGGGGAACTTCGCGAGGTCCTTGATCTTGGTGTAATCGGTGGGGAAATTCCGCCGTGAGGTGATCCAGCCGATGTGCGACCAAAGGAAACCGTGGACGTGCGGGGAATGCGCGTCCTCGGGGTCGTCGGAGTGCTGGTGGTGATGGCGATGATGGTAAGCCCACCAGAGCGAGCCGCGTTGGGTCGCCGTCGCCGCCCAGAGCGCGAGGAAAAACTGCCCGCCGCGCGAGGTGCTGTAGGTCTTGTGCGAGAAATAGCGGTGATGGATGCCCGTGACGGCAAACATGCGGATGAAGTAAAGTGCCACCGCCGTCCACACGGCGACCGGACTCCAGCCCACCCAGATCACCGCGAAACACGCGAGATGCAGCACCACGAAGGGCATCACGCGCACGAAATCCACGCGGTCGGGCTCGGCCCGCATCTTGTCCGCCCCGTCTGGGCAGTAATCGGAATCAATCCACTGCGTCAGGGCAGTGGTGGCGCGGCTGAGGAAGCCGGGGCGAAGGGCGGAGGTGGACTCGGACATAAAAATTTCCGCCAAGCGAACGTACAGGTTACGCCTTCCGCAAGCCGAGTTTCGTGGAATCTGCCTATTATTTTCGTCACGCCATTGTCGTTTGTGCAGCCGTTCAGCGGAATTTCACGTTTACCTGGCGCTTCCGGCTTGTCGCCGCGCCAAACCCCGTCGAAATCCTCTCCCGTCCCTTGCCACCTTGACGCCAGGCGTCATCTTGCGGCTCGTTCTTTTCTTATCTTCCTCCTCCTTCTTTTTCTCCCCCTCATCTAATCCCTTCTCATCTTATATAACATCATGGAAAACCTATCTGGCAGCACCGGCGGCAAATGCCCCTTCCCCCACCTCCACGGCACCACGCCCAAACCCACCGCCCCCATCGCCGCGCCCACCCACGCCGGCGTCCAGTCCAACCGCGATTGGTGGCCCAATCAGCTCAACCTGAAAATGCTCCACCAAAACTCCGCGCTCTCCGATCCCATGGGCGCGGACTTCGACTACGCCGAAGAGTTTAAGCAGCTCGACCTCGCCGCGCTTAAAAAAGACCTCTACGCCCTCATGACCGACTCCCAAGACTGGTGGCCGGCCGACTTCGGGCACTACGGCCCGTTCTTCATCCGCATGGCCTGGCACAGCGCCGGCACCTACCGCACCGCTGACGGCCGGGGCGGCGCTGGCGCCGGTCAACAACGCTTCGCCCCCCTCAACAGCTGGCCCGACAACACCAACCTCGACAAAGCCCGCCGCCTCCTCTGGCCCCTCAAACAAAAATACGGCCAGAAAATCTCCTGGGCCGACCTCATGATCCTCGCCGGCAACTGCGCCCTCGAATCCATGGGCTTTAAAACCTTCGGCTTCGGCGGCGGCCGCGCCGACGTCTGGGAACCCGAAGAAGACGTCTACTGGGGCGCCGAAGCCACCTGGCTTGGCGACAAACGCTACACCGGCGACCGCGAACTCGAAACCCCTCTCGCCGCCGTCCAGATGGGCCTCATCTACGTCAACCCCGAAGGCCCCAACGGCCAGCCCGACCCGCTCGGCTCCGCCCGCGACATCCGCGAAACCTTCGCCCGCATGGCCATGAACGACGAAGAAACCGTCGCCCTCATCGCCGGCGGCCACACCTTCGGCAAGACCCACGGCGCCGCCCCCGCCTCCCACGTCGGCCGCGAACCCGAAGCCGCCGGCCTCGCCGAACAAGGCCTGGGCTGGGCCAACTCCTACGGCACCGGCAAAGGCGCCCACACCATCACCAGCGGCCTCGAAGTCACCTGGACCACCACGCCCACCAAATGGAGCAATAACTACTTCGAAAACCTCTTCCGCTACGAATGGGAGCTCACCAAGAGCCCCGCCGGCGCCCACCAATGGGTCGCCAAAGACGCCGCCCCCACCGTCCCCGACGCCTACGACGCCGCCAAGAAACATCGCCCCACGATGCTCACCAGCGACATCGCCCTCCGCGCCGATCCCGCCTACGAGAAAATCTCCCGCCGCTTCCTCGCGCACCCCGAGCAATTCGCCGACGCCTTCGCCCGCGCCTGGTTCAAGCTCACCCACCGCGACATGGGCCCCAAGTGCCTCTATCTCGGCACCGAAGTCCCCGCCGAAAACCTCCTCTGGCAAGACCCCGTCCCCGCCGCCACCCCTCCGCTCGTCGCCGCCGCCGATATCACCGCCCTCAAGGCCCAGATCCTCGCCTCCGGCCTCGCCGTCTCCGAACTCGTCTCCACCGCCTGGGCCTCGGCCTCGACCTTCCGCGGCTCCGACAAACGCGGCGGCGCCAACGGCGCGCGCATCCGCCTCGCCCCGCAGAAAGACTGGGAAGCCAACCAACCCGCCCGCCTCGCCAAGGTCCTCAAAGCCCTCGAAGGCATCCAACACGCCTTCAACACCGCCCAGACCAACGGCAAGAAAGTCTCCCTCGCCGACTTGATCGTCCTCGCTGGCGCCGCCGCCATCGAACACGCCGCCCAAAAAGCCGGCCACCCGATCAACGTCCCCTTCACCCCCGGCCGCACCGATGCCACCGCCGAGCAGACCGACGCCGCCTCCGTCGCCGTCCTCGAGCCCCAAGCCGACGGTTTCCGCAACTACACCAAGACCCGCTACACGCTCCCCGCCGAGCAACTCCTCGTCGACAAAGCCCAACTCCTCGGCCTCACCGCCCCCGAGATGACCGTCCTCATCGGCGGCCTGCGCGTCCTCAACGCCAACCACGGCAAATCTCAACACGGCGTCTTCACCACGCGCCCCGAGACGCTCACCAACGACTTCTTCGTCCACCTGCTCGACATGGGCCACGTCGTGAAACCCACCTCGCCCCTCGAAGAACAGTTTGAACTCCGCGACCGCGCCACCGGCGACGTGAAGTGGACGGCGACGCGCGTGGACCTCGTCTTTGGCTCCAACTCGCAACTCCGCGCCTTGGCCGAAGTCTACGCCCAGAGCGACGCCGGCCCCAAGTTCGTCCGCGACTTCGTGGCCGCCTGGAACAAGGTCATGAACGCCGACCGCTTCGACCTCAACTAAGCCCGCCCCGCCAAATCCCCGTCGCTCCACCTCCCGGCGCGCCCCCGCGAAGACTCGCGGCGGCGCGCCTTTTTATTGCCCACGCCCGAGGTTCTCGTTTTCCGCCTCGCCAGAACCCTCGTCCGAACCTGAAACTCGTAAAAACGGTCAAAACCCTAAAATCCGGCCAAAACCCCCTCTTTTTGGGCTCATTTTAATCAAAAACCCGCTTAAAACCGCAAGGTGCGTGATGCCGCGAAAGAGCGAAATTCCTCCGCAAAGCGCTCCGCCAAGGTCACGAAGAGCTTTCGCTTGTCCGCCAAGAGCCTAGACAAGTCGAAAAAGAGGAGAAACTCCTCCCCAAAGACTTAAGACTCGAAGGAAAGTAACTTTGACTTGAAGGAAAAGAGCTTGGACTTGAAGGAGAAGAACTCGGACTCGAAGGAAAAGAACTTAGACTCAAAGGAAAGTAACTTAGACTTGAAGGAAAAGAACTTAGACTTGAAGCGGAAGACCTTAAACTCATCGGAAAAGACCTCCGACAAG
>CAJAFD010000578.1 GCA_903938935.1 uncultured Opitutia bacterium | reverse complement strand
TCAAGCCGCGTTGCGCGCCGTGCCGCGCGACTTACTCGAGGCGGGCACGGCTTATGGCGCTTCGCCGTGGCGGGTATTTTTTCGCCTGCACGCACCGCTCGCATGGCGCGGGATCGCCGCGGGCCTCACACTGGGATTTGCCCACACGCTCGGTGAATTCGGCGTCGTGCTCATGATCGGCGGCGCGATCCCCGGGGTGACCAAGGTCGCGAGCATCGCGCTCTACGACGAGGTCCAACGCCTCGATTACGCCTCGGCCCACGCCTTCGCGGCGACGTTGCTCGGCTTGTCGTTCGCGCTGTTGCTGGTCGTCACGCTCTTGCAACGTCGCCGCGCTTGACCGGTCTAGCCTAATCTCGTTCTTCAACCACGCTTCGTGAACGCACTGTCCTCAAGCTCTTCAACGGTCCATCCCTTCCACCGCCTCTTGGCGCTGGGCGCGACGGCGTTGGTGCTGTTGCTCACGGTGCTCGCCGTCAGCCCGCAGCTACACACGTCCTTCCACGATCACCACGACGACTGCACCGCCGAAAACACCCAGGACGAGGGTTGCGTCGTCACGTTATTCGCCGCCGGTGTCACCGCTGCGCCCGCTCCGTTGGTCGTCGTCGCACCGCCAACGACTCACCTCCGCGCGGAGTTCAGTCCGCACTCCGAGATTTTTGTTACCCCACCCCGCTACCTGCATCAGCCGGAGCGAGGTCCACCGTTAGTCTGAGTTTGAATTAGGATCTTCTCCGTGCGGCGCCGGCGCGCGCTCACGTGGTTTATTACTCAAGGTGCCACGCTGCGGCGTGTGCCCTCCGTTTACGTTTCAAAACTCAGCTTCATCATTCCATGTCATTTTTTCGTTCTCTGCCTCTTTCTCTCCTCAGTGTCTTGACCTTGGCTCACGCCCAAAAAGGTCCGGATCACTCCGACATTCATCCGCTCGACACGTATTTCGTGACCGCCGGGCTCGATGGCAAAACCGCCTTCGATCTCGCGCAAGGCACGTCCATTCTCGCCGGCGACGAACTCCGTCGCCGCGCCGCGGCCACCCTCGGGGCCACCCTCGCCGATACCGCCGGTGTGAGCGGCACTTACTTCGGCCCCGGCTCCAGTCGCCCGATCATCCGCGGCCTCGGCGGCGAACGCGTTCGCATGCTCGACAACGGCGTGGGCTCACTCGATGCCTCGAGCATCAGCCCTGATCACGGCGTCAGTGTTGAGCCGCTCCTCGTCGAACGCATCGAGGTGCTGCGCGGTCCGGCGACGTTGCTCTACGGCAGCTCCGCCGTCGGCGGCGTGGTCAATGTCATCGACAACCGCATTCCGTCCGCCGCACCCACTACGCCGTTCTCCGGTCGTGCCGAGTTGCGCTACGAATCTGCCGCCCGCGAGCGCACGGGCATCGTCTCTGCCCTCGCCGGCAACGCCACCACGGCAATCCAAGTCAATGGCCTCCGCACCGAGACCGACGACGTTGCCATCCCCGGCTACGCCGATCCCGCCGACCCGAGCCACTACGGCACGTTGACCAACTCCGCGCGCACGACCAAAAACGCCTCCATCGGCGTCACGCGTTTCGGCGCGCTTGGCCACCTCGGCGTCGCCTTCAACGCCTACGATTCGTTCTACGGCGTGCCTGTCGGCGAGCCTATCTCCATCGACCTCAAACAACGCCGCGTCGATCTCCGCGGCGAGCTCACGCAGCCGTTCGCCGGGTTTAAAAACGCCAAGTTCCGCTTCGGCCTCGCCGATTACACGCACGCCGAGATCGACACGTCGACGGGCCGCACCAACACCACCTTCGATAACCAAGCCCACGAGGGCCGCGTCGAGCTCGTCCAAAAAAATCTCGGCGCGCTCAGCGGCACGGTCGGCTACCAAACCACCCGCAGCGATTTCGCCGCCGTCGGCGAAGAGGTCGTCACCCCTCCGAGCCTCACCACCAGTCACGCCCTCTTCGCCCTCGAGTCGTACAAGCTCAGTCCCGCGCTCTCGCTTGAGTTTGGCGCGCGTTACGAATGGCAAAGCATTAAGCTCGGCGAGGTCGACGACGATCTCGCCGCTTACCCCGGTTACGCCGCGGCGTCCGGCGAGAAACGCACCGATCATGGCCTGAGTTTCTCCACGGGAGCCGTGTATTATCCGGCGAAAGATTTTTCCATCGGCTTGTCGCTCTCGGCTTCACAACGTCTTCCCGTCGCGCAAGAGCTCTTCTCCCATGGTCCGCACGGCGGCACGGGTGCCTATGAAATCGGCTCCGCGGGCCTCGACCGCGAATCATCCTTCGGCGCCGAGCTCACCTTGCGCCGGCGCGCCGGCTTCGTCACGGGTTCCGTCGGTGCGTTCGTGAATCG
>CAJAFD010000577.1 GCA_903938935.1 uncultured Opitutia bacterium | reverse complement strand
GTCAGCACCGCCAACTCGCTCTGTGGATTGGCTTGATTGGAGAGCGTCACGCGTTGCTCTCCACGCCCCGAACGCGCCTTGATTTCAAGCAGCTCGATCAATCCGGTCGCCAAGCACGTAAAGGGAATCCGCCAATCCAACAACAACTTCGTCGTGCGTTCCACGCCTTCATCGGAGGCCTGCAAAAACTGACTCTTCACCCACAGACGCTCTCCCGGCTGCAAGGCGATTTCCGCCGACACTCGACTCGTCGCCACTTCGGGCAACTCTGCCAATTCCGGTGTCAACCGCACCGGGCGCGCGCCTGCAATCAACGGCGCGACCCCAAAATAAAGCACCAGTTTACCCACCGTCGGCCCGAGAAAATAGAGCGCCAGCGCGAGGTAAACCCAATGACGCGAACGGGCCCACGCGTCTTCCAAATAATGCTGCACTTTAGATTTCTTGGCTTCGGCTGCTTTTAGCTCCGCGGTTTTTTTACCGAGCGCAACTTCCAGACCGTCATGTTCCCAGGTCGTCCGCGTGTAGTCCTTCTGCAACGTCTCCACGCGGGCCATCGCCGCGGCGCGCAACGCGACCATTTTCGTGCGTTGCTCGGCATTGGCGCGCTGTTGCTCCGGGTTGCCCACCCAGCGATCCCAAGTGCTTTCGAGCGCTTTGAGTTGCTCGATGATTTTGCCGGCCTGCTCGGCCTTGGCGCGCTCAGCCGCGATCTCAGTTTTCATCCGTTCCAGCCGTTGCTCCACATCGCCGAGGGCAGACTGAATGTGCGCCCGCTCGCCCGTAATCGTCCGAATCACGTCGCGACGCCAGTCCTCGAAATTCACGTTATCCCTCAGAAACAACCATAGCCCGCCTGCGCCCAGCCCTAGGGCCAGGATGAGGCCCGCCGCCGCGGTTTTCCCCAACAACCAGCGCCCGAAATTTAGTAGAATTCCCATGTTAGCAACGAACCGCTTAAGCGCGATGAGTTGCCTTCATACAACGTTTTCCGGTGCCCGATGCCAATTGCTAAACCCGACACTCTGCTCAGACTATCGACATAAACAAATCGCCGCCGAGCGCGGCAAAACCACCCCTGCTCCCATGTCCAAAGCAATTGTCTCCACCTTGTATGATTCGGAGGTCTTCAAAATGGCTTGCCGACAATTCGACCAAGCCGCCGATGCCATCAACCTCCCCGACGATATCCGTGACCGCACTAAATACCCGCGGCGCTGCCTCGCCGTCGCCCTGCCCGTCAAACGCGACAACGGCAGCGTCACGGTCTTCGAGGGCTACCGCGTCCAACACAATCTCTCCACCGGCCCCTCCAAAGGCGGCATACGTTTTCATCAAAACGTCACCCTCGGCGAAGTCGCAGCCCTCGCGATGTGGATGAGCTGGAAATGCTCCCTCGTCGGTCTGCCCTACGGCGGCGCCAAGGGCGGCGTCATCGTAGATCCCAACCAACTTTCCCTCAACGAACTCGAACATCTCTCGCGCCGCTACATGCAGGAGATGGTCAACTTCCTCGGGCCTCACGTCGACGTCCCCGCCCCCGATGTCGGCACCAACGAGCGCATCATGGGCTGGATGATGGACACGTATTCCAACCACGTCGGCCACGTCGAACCCGGCATCGTCACTGGCAAACCGATCGCCCTCGGCGGTTCGCAAGGCCGACGCGAGGCCACCGGCGCCGGCGTCGCGTATCTCATTAAGCAATACCTGCACGACCTCAAAATCCCCATCAAGAAATCCACCGTCGCCATCCAAGGCTTCGGCAATGTCGGCAGCGAGACCGCCCTCGCCCTCGATGCCTACGGCGCCAAAATCATCGCGATTTCCGACTACACCGGCGCCTTCTACAACCCCAAGGGCATCGATCTCAAAAAAGCCCTCAAATACGTCCACTACCAAAAAACGCTCCGCGACTTCGACGGCGGTGAAGCCATCACCAACGAGCAACTCCTCGAGTTGAAATGCACCGTGCTCGTGCCCGCTGCCCTCGAGCGCGTGATCACCGAGGTCAACGCCCCCAAGCTCCGTTGCCGCGTCCTCGCCGAAGCCGCCAACGGTCCGACGACCAACGCCGCGGATAAAATCATCGAGCAACGCGGCGACATCGAGATCATCCCCGACGTCCTCTGCAACTCCGGCGGCGTCATCGTCTCCTACTTCGAATGGCTCCAAAATCTTTCCAACTTCTATTGGAGCCGCGAAGAGGTGATCACGAAACTCTTCGGCATCCTCGATAAGGCCAAGGCCTCCGTCGATGCGCAGAAGAACAAATTCCAATTCAGCCGCCGCCTCGCCGCGCTCACGCTCGGCATCCAGCGCGTGGCCGATGCCAAAGCCGCGCGCGGGCTTTTTCCGTAAACCGATTCCGACTCCAAGCGGCGCGCACCCAAACGCGCCGCCTTAGTTTTAACCGACGCGCACGAGCAACGTCTCCGCGCCGTAAGTCACGCGGTCGCCCGCGCGCACTTTCTTGCGCTTCTGCGTTTCGACGACGCCGTTGAGCCGCACTTGGCCCTCGGCGATCACTTGCTTCGCGTCGCCGCCCGAATCGGTCAGGCCCGCAAATTTGAGCAACTGACACAATTCAATCGGTTCTGCGCGCACGGTCACCACCGTCGGTTCGGCGTCGTTTTTAGTCGGGGTCGGCATATTGGGAAAACCCGCCGCTCAACCCACCGCGAGCAATTCGACCACGAAAATCAGCGTCGCGCTCGGCGGGATCGCCCCGGGATAACCGTGTTCGCCGTAAGCGAGGTGCGGCGGCAGCGTCATCTTCACTTTGTCGCCGACTTTCATCGTCGCGACGCCGACATCCCAGCCCTCGATCACCTGACCGGCGCCGAGCACAAAGGTAAAGGGCTCGTTGCGATCCACCGAGCTGTCGAACTTCGAGCCGTCTTCAAACGTGCCCGTGTAATGCACCGTGACCGGCCGACCCTTTTTGGGCGCGGCTCCGGTGCCGGTTTTAAGAACTTCGATTTTGATTTCTGGGAGTGCCATCTCCCGATTCCCGCCAAACGCTCTCCCGCGTCAATCCCGCATCACCGCCACCGCGGCGCCCGCGCCATTGACGCCGCCCCGCAATCCGACCAGCACCAACTTCGATGAAGCTCCCCCAACTCTTCGCCCTCGTCTCGTTGCTGGCCCTCATTTCCCTCGCTTCACTCTCCGCTGCCCCGATGACTTCGATCACCTACCCCGCCGCCGCTGGCCCCGGCCAAGCCAAACATCTCGTCTTCCTCACCGGCGACGAAGAATACCGCTCCGAAGAGGGCCTGCCGATGTTGGCCAAGATCCTCAGCCAGCGCTACGGCTTCACCTGCACGGTCCTCTTCGCCCTCGATCCCGACGGCACGATCAATCCCGACAACAACACCAGCCTCTCCGACCCCGCCGCGCTCGACCGCGCCGACGGCATCGTGATGGGTCTCCGCTTCCGCCAATGGCCCGACGCCGCGATGCAGCACTTCGCCGCCGCCGTCGCCCGCGGCGTCCCGATCGTCGCCCTGCGCACCAGCACTCACGCCTTCAACTTCCCCGCCAAAAGCCCCAGCGCCTACAAATCGTTCAACAACTTCGGCCGCGAGGTCCTCGGCGAAAACTGGGTCAGCCATTGGGGCGCCAACCGCCGCGGCGCCACCCGCGGCATCATCGAACCCGGCGCGGAGAGCGATCCGTTGCTCCGCGGCGTCACCGCGATTTTCGGCGACTCGGGCGTCTATGAAACACATCCCGTCGCCGACGCCAAAATCCTCGTCCGCGGCCAGGTTCTCACCGGCATGAGTCCCACCGATGCGCCCGACACTTACCTCAAGAAACGCAAATCCGACGGCGTCGAACAACCCATCAACGACCCGCTCATGCCGCTCGCGTGGACGCGCCT
>CAJAFD010000576.1 GCA_903938935.1 uncultured Opitutia bacterium | reverse complement strand
GGTGATGATCTGGTAGAGCTGGAGATCTTCGCCCGTGCGGACGGCGAAGCTGTCGTTGGAAATATCATACATCTTGGGCCCGCTGACGCTGACCACGTAGACGGTGCCGATGGCGGGGTCGTAGGCTTGGTTGTAACCGGCCGGGGTGTTGGTGGTGCCGACGACGGCGGGTTTGCCGGAAACATCGCCGCTGCGCGCATAGGTGTGGTCGTGACCGGTGAGGACGAGATCGACCTTGAACTCGTCGAGGAGCGGTTTCCAAGCGGCGCGGAGAGCGGGGTTGTCGCGGTTGCGGGCGGGCGAGAACACGGGGTGGTGAAAGGTCACAATGGTCCAGCGGCGGGGATTGTTACTGAGAACGCGGCGGAGCCACGGGACCTGTTCGGCCTGGAGGCGGTTGGAATCGAGGGAGATGATGCGGGCGTCTTGGTAATCCGTGTAGAAGCAGGTTTCCTCGAGGCCGGCGGGGGCGCCTTGGTCGGTGGGCAGGGTGAACTGCGCGCGCCAATGGGTTGAGAGCGTGCGGACGCCGGGATTTTGCGGACGGTCTTCGAGGGGCTTTTTGTCGGGTTGGATGCCGACGACTTCGGCGGGCTTCCAGCCGGTGAGTTCCGTGAACGCGGCGTCCACGGACGCGATGAGTTCTTTGTCGTCGAGAATGATGAGGGTAGAACGGCCGTCGGGAGCAGTGGCGACGACGCGGGTGACGCCGGCGGTTTTTTCGGTGGTGGATGAGATCTTCATGTCGACGGCGGTGCCGTCGCGCTTGGTCCAGCGGCGATCGGAGTTGGGGCTGGCGCCGGCGCTAAAAAATTCGTGGTTGCCCGGCGTGGGGAAGACGGGGACGGAGGCGTTGACCCAGGCGGGCGCGCCGAACCACTCGCCCCACTCGGCGTCGCGGTTGGCGCGGTTGATGAGATCGCCGGCGTGGAGGGTGAAGGCGGCGCGGGGCGCGTCGCGAAAGGCTTCGCGAAAGACGCGGGACCAATGGGTCTTGATGTCGTTTTGCGCGTCGCCGAAGTAGATGAAGGTGAAGGGGCCGGGGCCAGCCTTCGCGGTGCGAAAATGATACCACTCGGACCAGTTGGCGCCGTCGCCGACGCGGTAAGCGTACAGGGTGTTGGGGGCGAGGCCGGTGAAGTTGACGGAGTGGTAATGGGCGGAGCCGAGATCGGAGGTGAAGTCTTCGGTGCGGGCCGGGAAATCAGTGGCGGTTAATTTGGCGTTATCGGCGGCGGGGGCGAGTTGGGCGAGGGCGCGTTCGACGCTCGTCGCGGTGCGCCAAGTGACGGCCTGAGTGGTCGCTGGATCGCCGGCCCAAGTCAGGACCACGCGGTCGGGTAGTGGGGTGGGGGCGTGGGCGAGCTGTTCGGCGTAGGGGGTCGGCTTCCAAGCGGATGTCGGGGTCTCGTGCGCGAAGGTGACGGTGACGCTCAGCAGGGCGAGGACAAGGAGTCGGGCGGGTTGCATGTTTCAATAGTTACGATCTTCGGGTTAAATTGCACCACGCTAAAAGTGAATTTCTGGTGACGAGCGTAGTCGTTTAGGGGTTGCCTCCTAGCTTGCTGGATTCTCGGTCGGTTGAGGGATCGAGCCCGACAGGAGCGGTTTCCTCATCTTGGTGTGCGGCCCCAAGATTTGCCGCCAAATTTTTTCGTGAGCTTGCACTGGACTTGGTCACTCACACGCTGAGGTCACCCTTGTTTCCCCTATGAGTATTACCGCTGCCCCCGTTGCTTCGCCCCTCACTGTGCTGCGTGTTCTTGGCTGGACCCTGGTCGCCGCCACCGGCGCCACCTGCGTCGGCGTGCTCGCTTGGTCGCGCGGTGAGCCGCTCAATGCGCTGTGGATGGTCGTCGCTGCGCTCTGCACGTTTGCTATCTCTTATCGGTTTCACTCGGCGTGGTTGATGGCGAAGGTGTTCACGCTCGATGAACTGCGGGCGACCCCGGCGGAGACCAAGGGCGACGGGAAAGATTTTGTGAAGACGAACCAGTGGGTCGTCTTCGGTCACCATTTCGCGGCGATCGCTGGGCCGGGGCCATTGGTCGGGCCAGTGCTCGCGGCGCAGTTTGGGTATTTGCCGGGGATGTTGTGGATGCTGATCGGTGCGACCCTGGGTGGCGCGGTGCACGATAGTATGATTATGT
>CAJAFD010000575.1 GCA_903938935.1 uncultured Opitutia bacterium | reverse complement strand
GAGGTGGTGCGGACTTTTTCGATGGCCGCGGCAAACGTGCGGGTGGTGGCGGCGACGTCGATCGTGGTATCGACCGCGAAGCCCTCGATGCCGTAGCCGGCGGCGCGTTGCCAGAGCTCGGTGTTGCCGGCGAATTGCTCGGCGACGGGCGTGGAGTACGCGTAGCGGTTGTTTTCGACGACGAAGAGAATCGGCAGCGAGAGGAGCGAGGCGAGGTTCAGCGTTTCGTGGATATCGCCGGTGCTGGAGCTGCCGTCGCCGAAGAAAGCAAAGCCCACGGCGGGGCGGCCGAGGCGGCGTTGGGAATCGGTCGCGCCGACGACGTTGCTGAGCATGGCGCCGAGGTGGCTGATCATCGGCAACGACCGCGCGGCGGGGTCGCCGTGGTGGATGTTGCCCTCGCGCGCGAGGGTGGGGCTGCCGGCGTTGGCGAAATATTGGTTGAGATGATCGCAGAGGTGACCGCTCCAGACGAGGTGGCCGCCGTAACCGCGATGTGAAAACGAGATGACGTCGGTGGCTTTATCCGCCAGCAGGGCGAGCGGGACGATGAGGCCTTCGTTGCCCTGGCCGCCCGTTACAGTGCCTTTGATGAGACCTTGGCGAAAAAGATCGAGGATGCGGTTATCGCTGGTGCGGGCGACGTGCATCCAGGCATAGATGCGGAGCAAAGCCGTGGCGGGATCGCGGGCGAGGTCAGCGGGACGGAGCTCGCGGGAGCCGAGGAGCGCAGGAAGGGAGGGAAACGACATGAACTTAGAGCTGCAAGCTGAGCGCGGCCGGCGATGCGGGCAAGCGAGAGATTTTCGCGTTAACGCAGAGTTAAAGCAACCGCGGCGCAGTCGACGCGGTGGTTTGTGACAGTAGGGTTAAATTCACATCCGGCGGCGGAATTTTGTTAACGACGAGCTCGACGGCATCGAGCGCACTCTCCATCGCTTGCCCTTTCTATCTATGAGTTATCTCCGTTTCGCCTTCCTTCCTGCTTTATGTGTGTTCGCCGCTGAGGCTTTCGCCCAAGCTCCTGCACCCAAATCCTCTGCGATCCTCCCCGACGAGGAAGCCGTGAAACTCGAGGCCTTCACCGTGACGGGCTCCAATATCCGGCGTTCCGACGCCGAGACGGCGCTCCCCGTTACGATCCTGAGCGCGGCCGATCTTGACGCGCGCGGCGCGGCCACGATGGCAGAACTTTTTGAAACCCTCGGCATGGCTGAACCCTCCGCCATCACCGAAATCAATAACGGCCCGCAACTCGCGCGCGGCGATGTCGCTTCGATCGATCTTCGCGGTATCGGCTCCGGTAGCACGCTCACGCTGCTCAACGGCCGCCGCATGGCCCCGCACCCGATTTCGATGGCGGAAAACGGTGTCCCTTCGCTTGCGGTCAACATCAACACCATCCCGCGCGCCATGGTCGAGCGCGTGGAAATTCTCCGTGACGGCGCCTCCGCGATTTACGGCGCCGACGCCGCCGCGGGCGTGATCAACAACCTCGTTTCCCGCACCTACGTCGGCCGTGGCCTCACTTTAAAAGGCTCCATGACGCAGCACGGCGGCGCCAATGAATTCAACGTCACCGCCTTTGAGGGCCGGCGTTTTGGGCGGACGCACGTCTCGGTTTCCCTCGACTACTTTCATCGCGACGCGCTCGCTGCTCATGATCGCGCCTGGGCCAAAAACGCCGACTTGCGCGTCAGTCGCAACCTCCCCGCCCCGTGGAACGGCATCCCCGTTATCGACCCCGCTACCGGCGTCGCCTTCGCCCGCGACAACGACTTCGCCAACACCAACAGTGTCAACCAATGGGGCCAGTGGCAACGCGGCTTCATCCAGTCCAATTATCTCACCTTCATCGGCTCCCGCCCCACCAACAACACCGGTATCACCACCAGCACTACGCCTCCGACCGGCGTCGCTACGATGGCCACCGACGGCATGTTTTACCTCTGGCCCAGCCCCAGCGGCGTTTCTTTCAAACAGACCGCGCCGTCCAAAAATATCGATAACGCCGAAAACGCCACTTACTCGAATTGGAATCAGTGGAAGATGCTCGTGCCCGCGACCGACCGCGTCCAATTCGCCACCTTCCTCGATCATACGTTCAACGACCGCCTCGCCGCTTTTGGCGATTTGCTTTTCTACCGTGCCTACAGCCGTACGGGCCGCGAGCCGGTGAACTTTAAAAACACCGACGACCAAGGCATCTATCTGCCCGCCGCCAATCCCTGGAATCCCTTCGGCGTGCGTTTCTACAACGCCACCGGCGCGCCCAACAGCGACGGCACGCCGCGCCTCGTTGGCACGCCCGCCGATGTTTCCTTTTGGACCGGCATCGCGCCCGGACAAAATTCGAGCGACGGCCTCAAGCCCCGCGAAACCGAAGTATACACCTATTCCTGGCGCGCGCTCGGCGGCCTGCGCGGAAAACTTGGCCAAGACTGGGAATGGGAATCAGCCGTTACGGCCTCCGGCGCCCAGTCCCACGAATACGAACATTTCCAAGTGCGCGAATCCCTCCTGCGCCGCGCGCTCAACCGCACCGACGCCACCGCCTTCAACCCGTTTCCCGTCACGTTTAAAATCGTCAATAACCAGATCGTCGTCGACCAAGCTTACAAAAATCCCGCCAGCGTTTACGACGGCATCTACGGTGACGAAGACCGCTTCGGCCGCACCAACCTCTTCATGTGGGACGCCAAAATCAACGGCCGCTTTGGCCGCGTTTTCCGCGGCGGCCCCATCGGCGTCGCCAGCGGCACCGAAGTGCGCTACGAGACCTACGACGATAAACGCGCGAGCTTCGTCGGCCTGAATCCCCCCGGCTCCGGCAGCCAATTTCCCTACCTGCGCGAGGGCGACAACGACTTCCTCGCTCTCAGCTCCAACGTCCCGATCAGCGCCGCGCAGACTATCTACGCTGCTTACGTCGAGACGTCGTTACCCTTCGTCACCCGCGAAAACCGTCGCCCGTTGCTCGAGTCCCTCGAGCTCACGCTGGCTGGCCGCTTCGAACATTTTTCCATCTTCGGCCAGACGACCAAACCCAAAGCCAGTCTCGTGTGGAAACCGTTTTCGTTTCTCAAAATGCGCGCTTCCGCCGCCGAATCTTTCCGCGCGCCCAATCTCGTGCAGACCAACACCACGCCGCTGCGCCGCCAAATTGGCGCTGACGACGGCTATCGTTTCGACGTCACCGGCTTGCTTTCCGATGGCACCGCGCAACGCACCGTCTACCGCCAGGGCAACCAAAACCTCCAGCCCGAAGAAGCCAAAACCTGGGTCGCCGGCTTCGTCCTCGATGTGCCCAAAGTCCGCGGCCTTTCCTTCTCGTTCGATTATTTCCACCTCAACCAAAATCAGGTGATTGAAAACGTCGGCGGCCAAGCCGCGATCGACCGCGATGAACTCACGCTCGCGCTCGCGACGCAGGCCGAACTCGCCAAGGGCACCAACATCAACCAGATCGATCTCGGCTCCGGCTCCGCCGCCTACAAAGGCTCGAACAAGATCGTGCGCAAGTCCGTCACCGACGCCGACCGCGCCGCCTTCGCGGCCTTCAACGCCCAGCAGACCAACAACAACGCCCGCCGCGCCGCCGTCGGCGAACTCGTCAGCGTCATCGACGATTATCTCAACCTCAGCGGCCGCGACATCCAAGGCTACGAGTTCGGCGCCCAATGGCGTTCGCCTAAAACCAACTACGGTCAATTCACATTTAACGGCGAAGCTACGCACTACATTCTCCGTCGCTCCCAAGCCGACGAAAAATCGCCGCTCCTCGACGAGCTCGATCGCAACGGCCGCGTGAAATGGCGCGCCAACGCCTCCCTCTCTTGGCGTCGCGGCCCCGTCTCGCTCGGTTGGTTCTCCACGTATTTCGGCTCCTTCGTGGATACCTCTGCGGCCACGACCGAGGCGATTTATCGCGCTCTCGGCGCGCCCAGCTACATCCGCGTGTTCAACGACAACGGCATCATCCGCTACCTCCTCCGCGTCGATCCCACCTACAATCACAACGCTTGGATTTCCTACCGTTTCACCGGCCGCACCCAAGCGTGGCTCAAAGGCGTCTCCGTCCGCGGCGGCATCAACAACGTGCTCGATAGCGAACCCCGTCAGGCCGATGAACAATACGGTTATCAATCCGGCACCGCCAACGTGCGCGGTCGGCAATACACGTTCGAAGTCTCGCGCAAATTCTAACGGCCCGCTTTCCGCGGCGCTCTTTGAGGTGGCGCCGCGGATTGCCTTGGATCGCGCGGCGCGTTTCTCTGGCGGTCAACCCCTCGAGCCCCTCCCGTGTTTTCCTTCCTAAAATCCGCCCCGCTCCCCGCTCCGCTGCCCGCTGATCGCGTTGACCCGACTTACCGCCGATTACGCTGGCAGGTGTTTGCGGGCATTTTCGTCGGCTACGCGGCGTTTTATCTCGTGCGAAATAATTTCGCGCTCGCGCTACCCGCCATCCTCAAGGCGCACCCGGAGTATTCCAAAGTCCAGCTCGGTTGGGCGATGACCGGCCTGCTCACAGCGTATGGCGTGGCGAAATTTATCATGGGCGCCGTGTCGGATCGCAGCAACCCGCGCGGGTTCATGGCGCTGGGCTTGTTGCTGACCAGCGCGGTGACGTTTGCTTTCGGGACGATCCCGGGAATCTACGGCTCGCTCGCGTTGATCGTCGGGCTGCAGACGCTCAATGGCTGGTGCAACGGCATGGGCTGGCCGCCGTGCGGCAAGACGATGGTGCATTGGTGGAGCACGTCGGAACGCGGGCGCGTCGTCGCCACATGGAATGTCGCGCACAACATCGGCGGCGCGCTCATCGCCGTGTTCGCCGCCTGGGGCGTGGCGTATTTCGGCGACTGGCACGCGACGTTTTACGTCAACGCCGCGATCGCGGCCGCCGTGGCGGGTTTGATTTTATTGCTCCTGCGCGACACCCCTCAGAGCTGCGGATTGCCGCCGGTGGAGACGTTTAAGAATGATTTCCCCGCCGACTACTCGGCGGCGCACGAGCAGACGCTCAGTTTCCGCGAAATCTTTTTTCGCCACGTGCTGAACAACAAATTTCTCTGGGCCATCGCGCTCGCGAATGCGTTCATTTACTTCGTGCGTTACGGCGTGGTGAATTGGATTCCCACGTATTTGCAGACGGCGAAGGGTTTTAATTTCAAAGAATCCGGACTGGCGTGGACCGCGTTTGAGCTGGCGGGGATTCCTGGCACGATTTTGTGCGGCTGGATTTCGGATCGCTGGTTCAAGGCACGACGTGCGCCGGCGACGATTATGTTTATGGCGCTGACGCTCGCCGGTCTCGTGGTCTACGGCCTCAACGGCCGCGGGCCTTACTGGATCGACGTGGCGGCGTTGATCGCCATCGGGTTTTTCATTTACGGCCCGATCATGATGATCGGGCTGCACGCGCTGGATCTCGTGCCAAAAAAAGCAGCGGGCACGGCGGCAGGATTCACGGGCTTTTTTGGTTATTTCTTCGGCTCGGCGCCTTCGGGTGCGGGCGTCGGTTGGATCGCGGAAAAATTTGGCTGGAACGGCGTCTTCGTGACGATGATCGCCTGCTGTTTCCTCGCGATTGGTTTCAGCGCGCTGACGCTCGGGCGTCGGCCCGCGCCGGGTGCACTTTCCTGATGAAACTTAAAACTATTCTCGGTTGGTTTTTGTGGGTGGCGGGAGTCGCGGTGGCGGCGGAAACGCGGCCACTCGTCATCGCGCATCGCGGCGCGAGCGGTTATTTACCCGAGCACACGCTCGCGGCGAAGGCCTACGCGCACGCGCTCGGTGCGGATTTTATTGAGCAAGATCTCGTGCTGACGAAAGACGACGTGCCCGTCGTGCTGCACGATATTTACCTCGATACGGTGACGGACGTGGCGGTGCGTTTCCCGGAGCGGAAGCGAGCCGACGGGCGTTTTTATGTGATCGATCTCACGCTAGCGGAGCTGAAGCAATTGCGCGTGACGGAGCGTTTTAATGCCAAGAGCGGCGCGCGGGTATTTGCGGGGCGATTTCCGGCGGGCCAAGCGGAGTTTCGCGTTTCGACGCTCGAAGAAGAGCTGCAACTCATCCAAGGCCTCAATCGCAGTACGGGCCGCGCGGTCGGAATTTATCCCGAGATCAAGCAGCCGCAATGGCACCGCGCCCAAGGCCACGACATCAGCAAAATCGTGCTCCCGCTGCTCGCGCGCTACGGCTATGTGACGAAAAACGACGCGTGTTTTTTGCAGTGCTTTGAAGCAGGCGAAGTGAAACGCATCCGTCGCGAGCTGGGCTGGCAGGGCCATCTCGTGATGTTAATCGAGGCGAGCGCGCAGGGCGCCGACGGCACAGATTTTACGACGATGTGCACGCCAGAGGGATTGCGCGAGTTG
This sequence comes from uncultured Opitutia bacterium, assembly GCA_903938935.1. Lineage (GTDB taxonomy): Bacteria > Verrucomicrobiota > Verrucomicrobiia > Opitutales > Opitutaceae > Tous-C4FEB. The sequence continues at coordinate 5,922 of CAJAFD010000575.1, read as the reverse complement.
GCCCAAGTCGCCGACGGCATCGGTCCCTCGCTCGGACGCATCGCGACGTGGACGGATAAGGGTGAAGTAAAAATTTCTAATCTCGTGAAAGACGCGCACGCCGCCGGACTTGCGGTGCACGCTTACACGATTCGCGTGGATGAACTGCCGAAACGTTGCCCCTCAGCGGCGGCGTTGCACGCGGCGCTATTTACGGCGGCGGGCGTCGACGGCGCGTTTACGGATTTCACGGACGTCACGCGGGCCTGGTTGCTCGCGCCTCATGCCGGTGCTGCGGCTCGCTTAAAGTGACGAATCTGCGAGCCACGCGCTCGCGGCGGCAAGATCAGCCGCGATGAGTCCGTGGCTGGCGTGGACGAAGGTTTGCGTGACCTCGGCGCCGCCGGCGCAAAAGAGCGCAGCGAGGCGGGTCGGATGGTCGAGCGGCACGATGGGATCGGCGCTGCCGTTGAGCATCAGCACGCGTTTGCCGGTGAGCGAGCCGGACGCGGCTGGCGTATCGAGCACGATCATGGAACGCAGTAGCAGGGCCGCGCCGAGCGTTGCGGGACGAAGTTGAAGCAGGGCTGCGGCGATGTTGGCGCCATTGGAGAAGCCGAGCGCGGTGAGGCGAGTGGCGTCGAAACCGTAATGCGTGGCGGCGGCTTGCACAAAATCCGCGAGCGCGTGCGTGCGGCGCGTGACTTCGGCGGGATCGAAGATGCCCTCGGCGAGGCGGGCGAAAAAGCGGCGCGCCCCGTGTTCGGAGACGTCGCCGCGCGGACTGAGCACGGCCGCGCCCGGAGCGAGTTTGCGCGCGAGCGGCAGCAGATCGTTTTCATCGCCGCCAGTGCCGTGGAGCAAGAGCAAGGGCGCGGCAGCGGGATCCGTGCCGGCTTGGAAAACGTGATGGTAGGAAAGGGCCATGCGAGGATTACATGAGCGGCGGCAGGTGCGCTTCGATCGCGGCACGCTGGCTCTCGTATTGGGCGGGGAGTTTGAGCGCGGTGCCGAGCGTGGCGAGCGGTTCGTCGATGGTGAAGCCGGGGTTGTCGGTCGCGATTTCAAACAAAATGCCCGCGGGCTCGCGGTAGTAGATCGAGTGAAAATAATTTCGGTCCATCACGGGACTCACCCCCAGATTGAGCGCCTGCAGGGCTGCGAGCGCGCGGGCTTGGGTGGTGTCGTCGGGTGTGCGGAAAGCGATGTGGTGAACCGTGCCCGCGCCGGACGTTCCGCGCGGGAGTTTAGGATCAACGACCACATCGACGTAGGTTCCGGGTCCGCCGCCGGCGACGCTGAAGCGCGTGCGACCCTCGGCGGTGGCCGTGGCGCGATAACCCATCGCGTGGGTGAGGAGCGCGGCGGTGGGTGTGGCTTCGGACACAGCGAGCGTGACGCTATGAAAACCACGGATGCCATGCGCCGCGGAAATTTCCGGGTGGGGGTGCGCGGCGCGAGCATCGGGCTCGGTGCTGGCGACGAGTTCGAGGACGAGGCCGTCGGGATCAGTAAACGAGATGACTTCGTCGCCGAAGCGGGTCGTGAGCGCGCCGGGTGTGACGCCGTGGGCGAGGAGGCGTGTGCGCCAAAAATTCAGGCTACCCGCCGGTACGGAAAACGCCGTGGCGTAGGCTTGGCCCGTGCCAGGACGGCCGCGGCGGATGCCGGCCCACGGAAAAAACGTCAGCACGGAGCCCGGCGTGCCGACGCTGTCGCCGTAGTAAAGATGATAGGTGGACGGGTCGTCGAAATTGACGGTGCGTTTGATCAGGCGCAGGCCGAGCGTGCCGGTGTAGAAAGCGACGTTGCGCCGCGGATCACCGGCGATGGCGGTGATGTGATGGAGGCCGTTGAGAGCGAGCGTAGAGGAGGGGGTAGAGGGGTTCACTAATAATATGCTTTGATGTTGAAACGATGCGTGGGTGGTAGGGGATGGCAAGCGGCGGCGCATCGCGGGCAGGGTTACCTCTCCGCGACTACTGCGGACGCCTCGGGTAGGCGTCCCCAGCCAGGACAGGTGCCTTCGGCGGGATAGGGTCCGAGCTCGGAGTTGACGGACGATAATAGACGGACAGGATACTGTCCATATGAACGCCATCACCTATACGGCAGCGCGCGAGAATCTCGCCTCGACCATGGATAAGGTTTGTGAGGACCGCGAGCCGGTGATCATCACGCGCAACCGCGATCAAGCGGTGGTTATGGTCTCGTTGGAAGATTACAAGGCGATGGAGGAAACGGCGTATTTTATGCGGAGTCCGGCCAATGCGCGGCGACTTTTGGCATCGATCAGGCAATTGGAGTCCGGGCAGGGAAAGGCCAGAAAACTGAAGGAACTCTGAGGCGATGGCCGCGACTCAGTTGGTTTTTTCGACCAAGGCATGGGAGGAATACCTGTATTGGCAGGCGACCGACGAGAAGCAGGTTCGACGAATCAACCAGCTCATCAAAGAGGTGATGGGCGAACCGTTCAGCGGGATCGGCAAGCCCGAGCCCTTGCGGCACGCATTTCAGGGTTATTGGTCGCGGCGAATCGATAGCGAGCATCGCCTAGTTTACAAAGTTGTGGGCGAACAGCTTTGGGTGGCGCAGGTGCGCTTTCACTATCGGGACTAATTGCTGAGTCTCGGCTTGGAAGTATCACCAACCGTAGTTGCGCTTGATGCGAAGCGCTTCGTAGAGGTCGGTGGGGAGTTCGAGAATGAAACGGCTCGGTGTGAGCATCATACCTCCGGGACCCGCGCGGGAGGCGATCTTCGGGTAGCTGAGGTAGAGCTCGTTGCGGGCGCGAGTGACGGCGACGTAAAATAGGCGCCGCTCTTCCTCGACGTCGCCGTTTTCGATGGCACGGCGACCGGGGAATTGTCCGTCGGCGAGGCCGATCAGGAAGACGACGTCGTACTCGAGACCTTTGGCTTGGTGAATGGTGGTGAGCTTGATGGCGTCGGTCTCGGGCTCGACGCGGCGCTCGCTGGTCTCGCCGTTGAGCAGGACAATCTGCGCGAGAAAATCCTGCGTCTCGTCGAAGCGTTGGGCGAAGCCGATGAGCGCTTTTAATTCTTCGAGGCGGTCCACGTAGTCGGCGTAGGCGCCTTTCAGGTAATCGCCGTACCAACTATCGATCGCGATCTCGACCGTCTCGGCGGGTTTGCGATTCTGCATGGCCTCGGCGATCTGTTGCAACGAAGTGCAGAAATTCGGCCAGTCGTCGCGGGCGTCTTTGGCGACTTTGCTGAGGACGTCGTCGGTGGGGAGGACGTCGATAAAATTTTTGCGGAGGAGCTGGGCGTTTTCGCGTGCGACGGCGTAGATTTTTTGCGCGCCCTTTTCGCCGATCTTGGGGAGGAGAATGGCAATGCGTTGCCAGGCCTGTTCGTCGGCGGGGTTGTAGACGAAGCGCAGGAGGGCGATGAGGTCGCGGATGTGTTGGCGCTCGAAAAACTTTACACCGCTGGTGATCTGGTAGGGCATGCCGGCGCGGGAAAGCGCGAGCTGGATCTCGAGCGCGAGAAAATGCGAACGGTAAAGAATCGCGATTTCGTTGAGCGAGACGCCGTCGTCGTCGACGAGAGAACGGATGCGCTTGAGAATGAAATCGGCCTGCTCGCGGTCATCCATGGCTTGGACGACGAACGGTTTTTGGGAATTAGCGCGGTGGGCGCGGAGTTCTTTTTCGAAGTGGCGGCCCTTGGGTTGGGCTTCGAGGACACCGTTGGCGAGGGCGAGGATTTGCGGCGTCGAGCGGTAGTTGGTCTCGATGCGGTGGATGACGGTGCCGGGGTGACGCTCGGGGAACGTCATGATGTTTTCAAAATCGGCGCCGCGCCAGGAGTAGATGCATTGGGCGTCGTCGCCGACGGCCATGACGCGGTGGTGCGCGGCGAGTTTGTCGACGATCTGGGCCTGGAGCGTGTTGGTGTCTTGATACTCGTCGACGAGGACGTGGCGGAAACGGTTGGCGAAGTGCTGGGCGACCTCGGGGGCGTCGGTGAGGAGCTTGAGCCAGAGCTCGAGCAGATCGTCGTAATCGACGACGTTTTGCTCGCGCTTTTTCTTGGCGTAGGCGGCGGCAAACGCGGGGAAACGGTGCGAGATTTCCGCGTACTGGGGAAACTGATCCGACACGGTTTCGGCGAGCGAGAGCTGAGTGTTGCGCGCGAGGGAGAGGACGCTGAAGAGCGGGCCGGGCCGCGGGTTGGTCTTATCTTTGAAAAACATTTTGTCCTCCGCTTCGACCGTCTGCTTTAGCAGCGTCTCGGATTCGTCGGCGTCGAGGATAGTGAAATTTTTCGGGAGGCCGATAGCTTCGCCGTGCATGCGCAGCGCGCGGTGGCCGATGCCGTGAAACGTGCCGCCCCAGAAACGCCCGGGCTCGAGGCCGGTGAGTTCTTGCACGCGGTGGAGCATTTCCTTGGCGGCTTTGTTGGTGAACGTGAGCAGCAAGATTTCCCAGGGCTGGACGCCTTGGGAGATGAGGTAGGCGACGCGGTAGGTGAGCGTGCGGGTCTTGCCCGAGCCGGCGCCGGCGAGCACGAGGATCGGGCCGGGCGGGGCGGTGACGGCAGCGAACTGCTCGTCGTTGAGCAGCGCGCGGAAATCGATCGGTGGAAAGCCGGGCGGACCTGAAGGAGCGTCGAGTTCGAAATCCATGGACGCGCTAAGGCTCACGGCTCGGCGGGCGGGAGCAAAGCGAAAGTTTCGCGCTCCGCCCGACGAATAAAATTATTGCTCGCCGCCCCGACTCAATGCGCGGCGGGGGCCGCTGGCGCCGTGACGGAGTTTAGGCTGCGAGTTTTTTGTGCGGGCTCGATGCTGACGTTATCCAGAAAAATCCGGCCGGCGTGGTGGATGATGTCGCTGGCGGTGACGCCGGCGAACGTGGAGTTGACGACCCGGATGTCGTCGATGATCGCGCCGGGGAAACCGACGACGAAGAAGACGCGCGGGCTGGATTTGCTCGTGATATTTTCGAGCGAGACGTGGCGCACGGTGGGCATGAACGTGCCCTTGTCGCCTTCTTCGTAGAGGAAATCCACCGTGACAATCGCTTCGGCGACGCGGCCGATCTGGACGTTACGCATGAAGATATTTTCGATGGTGCCGCCGCGCACGGCGTTGCTTTTAAAGCGGAGCGCGCGGTCGAGGTTGGGGCTGTCCATGGTGCAGTTTTCGACGAAGACGTTGCGGCAGCCGCCGGCGATTTCACTGCCGATCACCACGCCGCCGTGGCCGTCTTTCATGGTGCAGCCGCGCACGATGATGTTTTCCGAGGGCACGTTGACGCGGCGGCCGTCGCGGTTGCGACCGGATTTGATCGCGATGCAATCGTCGCCGGTGTCGAAGATGCAATTTTCGATGAGCACGTCGCGGCACGATTCTGGATTGCAGCCGTCGTTGTTGGAGCCGTGGGAATTGATCGTGAGGCCGCGCACGGTGACGTTGGTGGAAAGCACGGGGTGAACTTCCCACATGGGCGAGCGGATGATCGTGACGCCCTCGATGAGAATGTTTTTGCAACGGTAGGGTTGGATGAAATTGGGCCGCAGAAAATGTCCGGCACCGAAGACGCGTTCGGCGACGGGCACATCGCGCTCGCCCATCGCGATGAGTGCATCGCGGGCGACGCGTTGTTTGGGCGGCGTGGGGCCGCGCTTCACGTTCCAGCTCCACCACGTGTCGAGGGTCGCGCCGCCGTCGAGCGTGCCGCTGCCGGTGACGGCGATGTTTTCTTGTTCAAACGCGTAAATGAGCGGCGAGTAGTTCATGCACTCGACGCCTTCCCAGCGCGTGAACACGATCGGGTAGAGCGCGGGGTCGGGGTTGAAACGTAGGGTGGCGCCGGCGGAGACGTGGAGGTTGACGTTGCTTTTGAGGTTGATGGCGCCGGTGCTGAATTCGCCTGCGGGGACGACGACCCGGCCGCCGCCCGCGGCGTGACAG
>CAJAFD010000574.1 GCA_903938935.1 uncultured Opitutia bacterium | reverse complement strand
GAGGGCGGTCGTGGTGGCTCTTGCTGCTGCTGGGTAATCTCACGGTGTTTTTCTCGAGCGACACTCTCAAGCCCCCGGGGCGGGAGAGTTTCCGACTCGAAGGTCCCCGGGCCTTGCGTATGGTTGAGGCCAGCGGCCGTACGGTCGAAGCGGTGTTCAGCGAACAAGAATGGTATCTGCCGGAGCGCTCCCGTTTCGATTACTGGCGTTGGAGTCGTGGTGCCGCCGAGGTGGTGCTCCGCAATCCTCATCCGTTTCCGATTCAGGCCGATATCACCTTCGATCTGAAGAGCAGTGACGACCGCAACGTGATCGTGCGCGCGGCCGGCGCTGATGGAAACGTGCTGTGGAAGGGCGAAACGGTGCGCACTTTGCGCGGCGTGGCGCTCAACGGCGTGCGCTTGCCGCCCGGTGATACGGTGTGGCGATTCGACACCGATAAGCCGGCTCAATTCCCGAGTAACGGAGATCCGCGCAAGGTGACGTTTAGCCTGCGCAACTTAGAAATCCGCGTGGTCGGGAAGGCCCCCGAGCTCGCCCCGATTCCCGTTAAAAAATAAACACGCTCAGAAGCCGGCGATCGCTTCGAGCCGACGCCGGTAACGCGCGCCGATGACGGCCGGCGAAAATTTCTCGGTGATCGTCGCACGCGCGGCCATGCCGAGGCGGGCGCAGAGGGCACGATCGGCGAAAAGCGTGCGCATGTGCGCGGCGGCGTGCGCGATGTCGGGATCGGCCCACATCTGACCTTTGGCGTAAGGGCCGTGATTGGACGTGAGCGTGATCAACGGCGCGCGCACCGGGCAGCCGTTGTTGATATTAACGAATTCGGCGGTGGCCGACCAATCGGTGGAGATGACGGGTTTGCCGAGCGCCATGCATTCGGCGACGGCTAGCCCGAAGCCTTCGGAGCGGTGCAAAGAAACAAACACGTCGCACGCGGCTTCGAGCGCGTAGATGTCGGCGCGCGAGAGCGTTTCGGTGATGAAATGGATGCCGGGAATACGGGCGGCGTCGGCTTGCAGGTGGGCGAAATCAGCTTCGTTGCCGGCGAGATTCTGGACTTTAACGACCAAGTTGGCTGAGGCCGCAGGCAGACCAGAGTCGCGAAAGGCGGCGAGGGCGGCGCGCGGGTTTTTGCGCTCGGCGTAGGAATTGAGATCGAAAAGCGTGAGAAACAAAAACGGTTTTGCGGGCAGGCCCAGCCGCGCGCGGAGCGTGGCGGTGTCTTCGCTGGGCGCGGTGACGGTGATCGCGTGGGGAAACGTGAGCACGGGCAGCGGAGATTTTTCGGCGATGGCAGCGCGGGCGAAATCACTGGGGCACCAAATCTCGTCGTAGTAATCGAAGGACGGCACCCAGTCGTCGGGAAACTCGGGCAGTTCCCAGGCGAAATAAGCGATGTTGTATTTGCCGGCACGGAAATGTTTCCCGTGGTGATGATCGAGATCGCGCGAGGCGGGCGGGTCGACGTGGATGATGTTAACGTCGTGCGGATTTTCGTCGGTGAGGCGGGCGGCGTAGGTGAGGTCGCCGAGGCGGTTTTTGCAGTTGAGCTTGAGCGGCACGAGCGCGGCGGGGATGCCGGCGGCATCGGCGGCGCGGACCATGCAGCGGGCGGATTCGCCGAGGCCGAGATCGGCGGTGAGGAAGCCGGCGATGTTGAGCCCGAGGTGCGCGTGACGCCGGGCAAACTCAGCGCGAAATGGCGCGTGGCGGCGCGAGAAATCGTAGATCAACTCAGCGGGCGCGTCCGGCGTGACGCTGGTGGTGAGCGCGGTGAGGCGGAGGGCGCGGTTTTTATTTTGGGCGCGGAAGCGTTGTAAGGGACCGCGGCCGGACACGCGAGCGAGCCAAGCGAGGGTGTTGGTGAGCGTAGTGCCACCGAGGCGGAGCGTGAGGGTGAAACCCGTCGTGGGCGTAGGAGTCGGAAGCGGTACGATGATTTCCCACGGACCGGGCGCGAAGTTGCTGAGCGCGCTGACGAGCGAGCCGTAGAGATAAACCGAGAGCGAGGGTGGATTTTTTTCGAGGCCGTGGGCGGCGGGGTGCGGGCGGTACTCGCCGCGGAGGGTGAGGCGGGTGATGCCGTCGAGCGGGGGCAGTCGGAGTTGCGCGGTTTCGCGAATCCAAGCGGAGTCAGTCGCGTAGTCGTCGAAGAATATGCCGGTGTAGTGCGTGAAGCGCCGGGCGAAGGCGCCGCCAAAAGGGGGCGTGCGGGAAGCGGTGGGCATCAGGTGGAAACGGCGACGGCCGTCGCTCCTTATAAAGTGAACGCACGGTGGCGTTGGCAAAGCTTTCTACGGGGTGGAGGCTGGGTGGGGTGGCTTAATCGGAAACGGAGGCTTGCGTGGATGATGCCGCGCCGTTTTTTCAAGCATGTCATACGTCTTGTCTGCCCGCGTGCTATTTAAAACCTCCAGATTTTTTTCTAACTCGGCCGCAGGGTGGCGCTGGATCGGGTTGACGCTGGCGGCCGCGCTGGTGTGCGTGGCGCACTATGGTTGGTGGACGCCGCAGCGTTGGACGGTGCCGGCTGATTACGGCGGGGAATCGTTGGAAATGTTGGCGCGGATCCAAGCCGCCGCAGAAGGGGATTTAGCGCCTTTGCGGCCGCAGGTGATGTCGCGTTTGGGGGCGCCGTTTGGGGCTAATTGGAGCGCTTATCCTTCCTCGGATTTGTTGCTGTTGTGGTCGTTGGGGCAATTGGCGCGAGTGACAGGGGTGGCCGTGGCGGCTAATCTGGCGTTGTTGTTGGCGGTGCTGACGGCGGCGTGGTCTTTTTACGGCTGTGCGCGTTGGTTGCGCGTGCGTGGGGAATGGGCGATGGCGGGGGCTTTGTTGTTCGCGTTTACGTTTCAGGCTTTTAACCGCGGGTTGCCGCACTTGTTGGTGGCGTTTTCTTGGACGGTGCCGCTGGCGATTTTTACCTGTGCGTTGGTGGCCGCGAGCCGCCGCGTGGGTGCGCGGAGCTTGCTGGGTGGGCTCGTCTTGGGCACGGCGCTGGTGATCGGGGTAAGTAATCCGTATCACCTTTTTCTGTACCTGCAGCTGATGACTTTTGCGTTGCTGGCGCAGTGGTTTGGGCGGCGCCGGTGGGATAATCTGCGGCTCGGGTTGTGCGCGTTGGCGATGGCTGGGGCGGCCTTTTTGGTGGTGGAGATGCATGTGTGGTTGTACACCACGGATACGGCGGCGGATTCTCCGCTGGAGCGTAATTACGGTGGGACCGAACGGTATGCGTTGAAGCCGTTGGAATTGGTGGTGCCGCCGTCAACGCACCGCTGGGAGGCGTGGGCGTTTTTCGGCAACCGGTATTTGCGGTGGTCGGATTGGCGGAGCACGGAGGCGTTTGCCCCGTATCTGGGTGTGGCTGGGGTGATGGGATTATTGTGGTTGAGCGCGGAGGCTTGGGTGGCGTTGTCGCGGCGGCGGCGTGTGCCGGGCGGGGCGTTGATGTCGGGTTGGGTGCTGGCCTTTGCCTCGGTGGGTGGGCTGACCAACGTTTTCGCGTTTTTCACGGGGCTGGCATTGTTTCGGGCGAGTAACCGTTTCAGTATTTTTCTCTCGGCGATCGTGTTGTTGTTTTTGGTGTCGCGCTTGTCGCGGTGGTGGCGTGGACGCTCGGTGATTTGGAGTGCGGCGGCGGCGTTGGTGTTGGTGCTGGTGGGGTTGGCAGATCAGTTACCTCGGGCTTCGAGTGCTGAGCGGCAGGAGCGCACGGTGCGCATGGCCATGAGCGATCGGGATTTTGGCCAACGGCTCGAGGCGGCTTTGCCGGCGGGCGCGATGGTGTTTCAGATGCCGGTGGTGGTGTTTCCGGAGGCACCGCCGCAATTCCAGCTGGGCGACAGTGAACATTTCCGGCCGTTTCTGGCGACGAACGCGCTGCGTTTTAGCTACGGGGCGATCAAGGGTCGTAGTCGTGGGCAATGGCAGCGGGATCTCGCGCGCATGCCGACGGCGGAGTTGGTGAAGGCGTTGGAGAGTTATGGTTTCGCGGCTATTTATTTAAACCGGCGTGGCTTCGCGGATCGCGGGGAGCGCTTATTGGCGGAGTTGGCGGCGCTGGGTCGGACGGGGCGGATCGAAGGGGTGCGCCGTGAGCAAATTGTGGTGCCGCTCCAGCCGAGCGCCACGCCCGTGCCACCGTTGGCCCACACGGTGACTTTTGGGCGAGGTTGGCACCGGACGTCTTTGGGCTCGCACGTCGGAGGGGCCTTGCCTGAGCCGCGTTGGGCGTATGAGTCGGCTACGATGTCGTATTATAATCCTCACCGGGATCGGCGGTGGTATGCCTTTAAGTTTAAGCTGAGTGGCGCGGGGGCGCGGCGGACGTTACGCTTGGCCGTAAACGGCGCAGAGCAACTGGACGTGAAACTAGATGGCACGGCCCAGGATTATCAGTTTCGGGTTCAACTTAACCCTGGGCCCAATCACTTGGATTTGAAATCGCCGGAGCCGGCGGTGCGGCTCAGCGAAGAGCGTCGGCAATTGCGGATGTTTGCCGTGCATGAATCAGCCGTGACGATGGCCGCCGGGCCGGAGCATCCGGAGAGTTGAGGCGTTACGAGTGGGGTGCGGTGGGCGGTAGGATTTTCGGGGCCGCGAGCACGAAAAGACCACCGAAGAGGCTCCAGAAAATGGTGGTAGCCCAGACGAGCAACGCGAGGAGAACACCTCTCTCATGGAGCTCGGGTGTGGCAAGTAGACCGAAAGCGGCGAGGGTAGTAAGTAGGGCGCCTTCGCGGACGCCGTGGCCGCCGACGCTGATGGGCAAAGCGGTCGCGGCATAGGCGACGCTCATCGCTACGCAGGTCTCTAAAAACGGCAGCGGTAGGCCAATGGCGAGGGCGAGCAGCCACGCGGAAATAAAATCGAGGATCCAAATCGCGCCGCCTAGTACGAGCGCCGTGAAGTGGGCGAGCGGGGTAGAGCGGATGCTCTCGAGTAGTTGGCCGGCGGTGGCGAGTCGCGCTGGACCGAGGAGGCGGCGGAGCGAATGGGGCCAGCGATTTGGGGTGACGCGCAGGAGGACGATGCTGGTGAGGACGCCTCCGATCATGATGGCCACTGCGGCGAAAAAGAGCCAACGCAACCGCGGCTCGGCGGCAAAGGTCACCGTGCGAGCGCCGAGCGCGGCGGCAGCGAGGGCCATCAGGACCACCATTCCCATCGCGCGGTCGATGACGAGGGTAGTGAAGCCAGCGGCGCGCTGAGCCGAGGCGTCCCGGATGAGATAAAAAACACGCGCGGCATCACCGCCGATTCCGCCTAGGAGAAACGCATTATAGAATTGGCCGATCCACGTGACGACGTGGGCCCAGTGGAGGGAAAGCGGCACGCCCTGGGCCCGGAGCAGCTGTTGCCAGCGCCAAGCGTGGAGCGGGTAGGTGATGCCGGCGATGAGCACCGCGGTGAGCGTGAGAGGCAGGGAAAACTGACCTCGGAGCGTGGCTAATTGGCCAAAGTCGATCCGTCGGGCCAGAAGCCAGAGCAAGGTCAGTGAAATCAGGTAACGGGTCGCGCGGCCGGCCGGTGTGGCGAGGAAGGAAGTTAGGCGGCGCATTAAGGAGGTGAACGGTAGGTGGAGTGGGCGGCGTTGGCTAGAAAAAGGCGCCGCGAATCGTGATTGCGGGCGCACCCGGACCCGGCAGGTTGGTGAGTCGCCTAAAATGAATACCGACGAATATATAAAACTCGCAGAGGTGGAGGACCGTATGTGGTATTTTCCCGCGATGCACTGGTATGTGCAGCGGGCTTTTCGCCGGGCTGGGGTAGCGGCCGATGCCCACGTGTTAGACGCGGGCTGCGGGACCGGCGGCTTGAGCCTGCGGCTGCGGGCGGCGCAGCCGAGTTGGCAGATGGAGGCAATCGACTTTTCCTCGCTGGCCGTCGAACTGGCGCAACGCCGAGTACCGGGCGTACATTTTCAAGAGGCATCGGTGACGGCGCTGCCATTTCCTGATGCCTCATTCGACGCGGTGGCCTGCGTGGACGTCATCTCGCAGGTGGATGATGACCGCGGAGCCTTGGCCGAGCTATTCCGGGTGCTTAAGCCGGGCGGACATTTTGTGACGAATGTGCCAGCTTACATGTGGCTGTGGTCTTACCACGATGTCTCGTGTCAGACGAAGCGGCGCTACGTGCGGCCGCAGTTGCGCGGGCTGATCGAAGCGGCGGGATTCACGGACGTCGATGCGACGTATTGGAACGCCTTGACGCTGCCCATGCTGACGGTGAAGCGGAAGGTGTTGCGCACGGCGGAGGACACGAGCGATGTGAAACCGTATCCGGCCGCATTGGAAGCGGTGTTCACTGGCCTGATGGGCATCGAGCACGCGTGGGTGCGGGCGGGCGGACGTTGGGCGTGGGGCTCGTCGATTTTTGCCTCGGCGCGGAAGCCATCGGCGTAAGCCGCAGCGCGCATGTATTTTTACTTGGTCGCTTTCGGTCTGATGGCGCACGTGCTGTTTTGGGGCGCGGGCTTGGCGATCTGGACGATGCCGCCGCGGTGGCGAAAGTTTTGGCCTGTGCTGGCGGTACCGGCGGGGTTTACTTTGCAGGCGCTCGTGGTGTGGGTGGGCAGTCTCGCGGGATTGAAAGGCACGAACTCCTACGCGTGGTGGAGCGAGGCGGTGCCGCTCGCCGTGCTGCTGGGCGCGTTGGCGCGGCATGGTGTGGGAGTAGGGCGAGCTGGGGTGCGGAAATTTTGGCTGTTGTGGGGTGTGACGGCGGTGGTGTTGGCGGCATTGGTATTTCCCTTGGCGCGCGCCTCGAAGGGGCTCACCACGACCTCGCTGGGGAGTTGTGATGCGGCGGACTACGCGGCAGGCGCGCGGGTGCTGATGGAATTCGCGCGGAGCGATCGAGACGGTTTCATCGGTCTTTCCGAGGTGGTGCGGGTGATGTCGGTGGATAATTTTTTCGACTATTGGATGCGGTTGAACCATTTTGTGCCGGCTGCGCTGATCGCGTTGAACGGGACGATTCTAGACTGTGCGCCGTATGAGCTGACGGGAGTCATGACGATGGTGTTGTTGGCGGGGTCACTGCCGGTGGTTTTTTGGATGGCTCGGGCGGTGTTGGGCTACCGTGGGCATGTGAGCTTCGCGATCGCGGCGCTGTATGGGATAAGCCCGATCACGTGGTACGCGGTCGCGCATGTGGCGATGGGCCAGCTGTTGGCGGCACAGGCGATCGCGTTGCTGACCTGGGCGGGGATCGCGTTGTGGCGTGGAGGATTTGAAGGGCGGCGGGCGCTGAGTTTTTCGGGGGTTTTGGCGGTGGGTTACGCGCTCATTTTGGGGAGTTATAATTTCATTTTGTTGGTATGTCTGGTGTCGGCGGTCGCCTACGCTGGCGGTCTGGCCGTCTGGAAAGGTGAATGGCGGCGGTTGGGGACTTGGGTAGGGATGATGATGATCCCGTTAATCCTCAGTGGTGTGATTTTATGGGAGCGCGTGGCGGGGCTGGCCGAGCGCTTAGCGCTGTTTCAACAATTTGATTTTGGCTGGAAAATCCCGCTGCTTTCACCCGCGGGTTGGCTCGGAATGGTGGCGACGCCGGAACTGAGCGCTTGGCCGCTGCTGCCGAGCGTTGGCTTGGCGTTGGTGACGACGGGAATGTGGCTCGCGGCGCTGGTGCGCGGTGTGAAATTGAAGCGGCGCAGTGTATACGTGGCGCTGTGCCTGATGGTGCCGCCGCTGTTGGGTTACGCGTATCTTAACGCGCGCGGGATGTATCTCGGGACGAATGCGAGTTACGATGCGTACAAGATTTTGGCGGTATTTTATCCAGGGATTTTGGCGGCGATGCTGTATGGGGTGACGCTCGATGCGCGTGGTTGGCGGCGCGGCTTAGTGGTGGGGTTTGCGGTCGTGGTCGTGGGGCTCAACCTCGTGGTGGCGAATCGTTTTGTGCGGCAGTTGGAGAGTCCGCCCCTGATGGTCGGGCGTGAGATGCTTGATTTGAAAAAACTGGAGGCGCGCGCGGAGGTGACGTCGTTGAACCTGCTTGTACCCGACATGTGGTCGCGGCTTTGGGCCAATGCGCTGTTGCTCAAAAAGCCGCAGTATTTCGAGACGCACACGTATGAAGGTCGGCTCAATACGCCCTTGCGCGGCGCTTGGGATTTGAACGGCGGGTTGATCTCGCTGCGTTTGCCCGACGGCGGGAGTGAACGCTTCGGTCCGCATTTCTCGATCGCGAATACGGCGCATCCTTATTTTATCCGCGCGCGTTTGGGTGAGGGGTGGCATGCGATGGAGCAATTGTCGCGCTCACCGGTTCGTTGGCATTGGACGCAGGGCGATGCGACCTTGCGCCTGGATAATCCACAAGATCGTCCGCGGCGCGTGGTCGCGCACTTTAATGCTCGCTGCGAGGAGCCACGTGAGTTGCAGCTCTGGCTCAACGGCCAGTTGAAGCGTTCGGTGCAGCTGACAGAAAAATTAAACGTGGTGCGTGTCCCTGAATTCGCGGTACCGGCCGGGGCGAGTGTATTGGAGTTGCGCTTGAGTCCCGCGCGTCCGCGGCCGGGGCTGGCGCCGGGCCGTCCGCTGGGTTTGGCGCTCTATGGGTTGGAAATCGAAGTGAAACGCGACACGGATGCGCCTGAGGCGTGAATAGGACCGAGACGGGCGGCTTGGGACGTATAAATAAATTTGCGCGCAGGCGGGTGAGACGTGTTGGCTGGTCGATGATGGCTGAATCCAAATTTCTCGCGCGCGCTTTTGCGGGGCGACGTGTGCTCATCACGGGCGGCATGGGATTCATCGGTTCCAACCTAGCTCGGGTCTTAGTAGGGCTCGGCGCCAAAGTCACTGTGGTCGATGCGATGATCCCCGAGTACGGCGGCAATCGGCGCAACGTGGCTGGTCTGGCGGGAAAAATCAGCATCCATCGCACCGATGTGCGCGAGCACGCGAAGCTCGCACGACTCGTGCGCGGGCAGGACTTTTTATTTAATCTCGCCGGGCAAACCAGCCACATGGACTCGATGACGGATCCGGAGACGGATCTCGAAATCAACTGTCGGGCGCAGCTCGCGTTGCTCGAGGCCTGTCGAAAAAATAATCCTGCGGTGCGTATCGTGTTCGCGAGCACGCGCCAGATTTACGGCAAGCCCGATTACCTGCCCGTCGATGAACGTCATCCCGTGCGCCCCGTGGACGTGAACGGCATCAACAAGGCCGCGGGCGAGGCGTTTCACTTGCTCTATGCGCGCGTGCATGGGCTGCGGGCGACGGCGTTGCGGCTGACGAATACGATCGGCCCCAGAATGCGCGTGAAGGATGCGCGGCAGACCTTTGTCGGCGTGTGGGTGCGCCAGTTGATCGAAGGCGACGCGATCGAAGTCTGGGGCGGCGAACAGCAGCGCGACTTTACTTACGTGGATGACGCCGTGGAGGCGTTCTTGCTCGCCGCGACGAAGGATGCGGCCGTCGGTGAAGTGTTTAATCTCGGCGGACCGCCGCCGGTGACGTTGCAGCGCCTCGCCGAGTTGATGGTCGAAGTGAATCAAGGCGGCGCGTTTGCCGTGCGCACGTTTCCTGCGGAGCGGAAGAAAATCGACATCGGTGATTACTACGCGGATGACCGAAAAATCGGCCGAATGCTCGGCTGGAAACCCCGGACAGACCTGCGCGCGGCTTTGACAAAAACGCTCGCGTACTATCGCAAGGAGTTGCCCCATTACCTATGAAACTCGCGCTTAGTTTTGTGATTCCGCTCTACCACAGTGCCGAGACCATCGGCCCGCTGGTGAAACGGATCGAAGCGCTCACGATCGAGGGCGGCCATGAAATCGTGTTGGTCAACGACGGTAGCCGCGACGGCACCGCAGAGGTGTGTCGCCGGCTCGTGGCGGAGGCGCAGGTACCGATCATTTATGTGGAGCACGCGCGCAACTACGGCGAACACAACGCCGTCTTGAGCGGCTGGCGGCAGGCGCGCGGCGAACACATCGTGAATCTCGACGACGATGGCCAAAATCCGCCCGATGAAGCCGTGCGGATGTGGGCCCACGCGAAGACCACGGGTCTCGATGTCGTGTTCGGACATTACGCCGTGAAGCAGCATTCGGCGTGGCGCAATCTGGGGAGCTGGTTCACGAATCGCATGACCGATTGGGCGCTCGAGAAACCGCCGGGATTTTATCTTTCGAGTTTTCGGTGCGTGACGGCGTTTGTCGCGAAGGAGGTCGCCCTGAACACAGGGCCGCTGCCCTACATTGACGGATTGATTTTGCAGGTCACGCAGCGCATCGGCTCGCTCGAAGTGCGGCACGATGAACGGCAGGCCGGTGCCAGCGGTTACACGCTGCGGCGCTTGGTGCGTTTGTGGCTGAGCGCGTGGATTAATTTTTCGGTGTTGCCGCTACGCTTGGCGACGGGCCTCGGACTCGTGATGGCGGCTTTGGGCTTAATTATTTTCACGGCCGTGGCGTGGCTTTGGTGGCGCGATACTGGGCCGTACTATGGCTGGGGCTCGTTGATGGCGGCGCTGCTGGTGTTCTCGGGCACGCAACTCGTGTTGCTCGGGCTTATCGGCGAATACATCGGCCGGATGTTTCTTGCGGTGAATCAGCGGCCGCAGTCCGTGGTGCGCAAAGTCGAGCGCGGTGGTGGCAAGGTCGGGTTTCTCGATCAGTAAAATTTCCGGCGACGACGGGAGATTCTGCCGGCGCGTAGCATCAGTCGAGGAGGCGGCGCCAACGCGTGAGTTCGGCCTCGAGATTCTGGCTCATGCCGGCGATGGCGCCCGCTGGCGGCGAGGGGCGCAGATGCCACGCGTAGAAAAAGGCCTGACGGGCGAGCGCGGCGTCAGGGAAATCGCGCGGATCCCGGAGATACGTTACGAGATAATCGCGGCACCAAAGCCGCGCGGCGTGGCGGGCGAGGGTGTCGGACCAGCGTTGGACGAGGAGTCGGGTGTTGGCTTCGTCGCGGAGTTTGCGGCCGGGCGAGGCGCTGATGTGATGGCGCACGTGGCTGCGGAGCGCGACGAGGTTGACGTGGCCGGCGGCGGCGGCGCGGAGGCAGAGATCGACGTCTTCGCAGCCGTTGACGTACGCGGGGTCGAAGCCGCCCAGTTTTTCCCAGAGCGCGCGTCGCAGCACGACGCATGCGCCGGTGACGGCGACCACGCGGCGGTGACGCGGGGGGAGAAGCGGCCAACGTGAGCGACGCGGCAGCCAGCTGATGTGCTCAGGTTTGCCTTTGAGGTTGATGCGGATGCCAGCGTGATCGACGACGCCGGTGGCGGCGTTGAGTTGGACGTTGCCAACGAGACCGGCGCGCGGGCCGTAGGTGCGGTGAGCAGCGAGGATGGGCTCAAGCCAGTGCGGCGTGAGGATCAGATCGTTGTTGAGCAGGGCGAGAAATTCGCCGCGAGCGAGGGCGGCGCCGGAATTATTGGCGGCGGCGAAGCCGGCGTTTTTCTCGTGCAGGACGACGCGGATGACGGGATCGGCGGCGAAGGTGTTCAGCCAAGCGCGCGTGCCATCGGTGCTGCCGTCGTCGATAAAAATGATCTCGTGGGTCAGCCCGCGCGGGAGCGTGGCGCGCAACGACGCGAGCATCGCCTGCGTGTGGGCGAGGCAATTATAGAGCGGGATGAGAAACGAAACCTGCACGGCGGGAAGAGTCTCGCTAGGCAGGCAGATTGTTTCGCGCGGGCCGAATAAAATCGCCGGGCGGTTTTGAGTGCCCCGCGAACGCGTTCGGGCGAGATCAGGACTCGGCTAGAATTTTTTTGAGGTAGGCGCCGTAGTTCGATTTGCCGAGTTTGGCGATCGAGGTTTCGAGGCCGGCGCGGGTGAGCCAGCCTTGGCGGAAACCGATTTCTTCGAGGCAGGCGATTTTCAGGCCTTGGCGATTTTCGATGACGGAGACGAATTGCCCGGCTTCGAGGAGGGAATCGTGGGTGCCGGTGTCGAGCCACGCAGTGCCGCGGCCGAGGAGTTCGACGTGGAGGTCGCCGCGCTCGAGATAGAGGCGGTTGAGATCGGTGATCTCGAGTTCGCCGCGCTTCGAGGGCTTGAGGCTGCGGGAGAGTGCAACGACATCGGCGTCGTAAAAATAGATGCCGGGAATCGCGTAGTTGGACTTGGGCTGGAGCGGTTTTTCCTCGAGGGAAACGACGCGACCGTCGGGCGCAAATTCAACGACGCCGTAGCTTTTGGGGTCAGCGACGTGGTAGCCAAAAATGGTGGCGCCGCCGGTGCGGGTGCTGGCGCGCTCGAGGGATTTGGCGAGGTCGTGGCCGTAGAAAAGATTATCGCCGAGGACGAGGGCGGCGGGCTCGTTTTTGAGGAAACCGACATCGCCGGCGATGTGGAAAGCTTGGGCGAGGCCGTCGGGGCTGGGTTGTTCGGCGTAGGTGAGTGTGACGCCGAATTGGGAGCCGTCACCGAGGAGACGGCGGAAGAGCGGGAGATCGGTCGGGGTGGAAATGACGAGGATTTCCCGGATGCCGGCGAGCATGAGGACCGACAGCGGGTAATACACCATCGGCTTGTCGTAGACGGGCATCAGCTGTTTGGAGACAGCGATGGTGAGCGGAAAAAGCCGGGTGCCGGAGCCGCCGGCGAGGATGATGCCTTTACGTTTCATGGGGAAAATTATTTGGCGGTGCCGAGACGTTCGCGGGCGTATTTTTTGGCGGTGATGTCGGCGGTCCAGCTGCGGTGCGTGAGGTACCAATCGACGGTTTTCTCGATGCCGGTGTCGAAATTTTCTTTGGGCGACCAGCCGAGTTCGCGGCGGATTTTGGCGCTGTCGATCGCGTAGCGGCGGTCGTGGCCGGGGCGGTCGGCGACGTAGGTGATCTGCGTGGCGTAGCCCTTGCCGTCGGCGCGCGGGGATTTTTTGTCCAAGATCGCGCAGATGCGGTTAACGATTTCGAGGTTGGGGCGCTCGTTGAGGCCACCGACGTTGTAGGTCTCGCCGACGCGGCCCTTGGTGAGGGCGAGCCAGATCGCGGTGGCGTGGTCTTCGACGTAGAGCCAGTCGCGGATTTGTTGGCCGTCGCCGTAGACGGGGAGCGGTTTGCCTTCGAGGGCGTTGAGAATCATCAACGGGATGAGTTTCTCGGGGAAGTGATAAGGGCCGTAATTGTTGGAGCAGTTGGTCGTGACCGTCGGCAGGTGGTAGGTGTGTTGAAACGAGCGGACGACGTGGTCGCTGGCGGCTTTGGAGGCGGCGTAGGGCGAGTTGGGCTCGTAGGGGCATTCTTCGTTCCACGGCGCGTCGGTGGCCGAGAGCGTGCCGTAGACTTCGTCGGTGGAAACGTGGAGGAAACGAAAGGCGCTCTTCTTGGGCTCGGGGAGTTTCGACCAGTGTTGTTTGACGCAGTTGAGGAGGCGGAGCGTGCCGACGACGTTGGTTTGGAAAAACGGCTCGGGCGAATCGATGGACCGATCAACATGCGACTCGGCGGCGAAGTTGGCGACGGCGTCGATCTGGTGTTCGGCGAGGAGCTGCGTGACGAGGGCGGTATCGCCGATGTCACCGTGGGCGAAAACGTAGCGCGGGTCGCTCGCGAGGTCGGCGAGGTTGGCGGGGTTGCCGGCGTAGGTGAGGGCGTCGAGATTGACGAGCTTCGTGAGCGGCGAGCCTTTTTCGAGGAGGCGCTGACGGATGAAGTTCGAGCCGATAAAGCCGGCGCCGCCGGTGACGAGGAGGTTCATACGGGAAAAGCGGGGAGGGTTTTTAGGCGGAGGCTTTTTGCCAACGCTTGAGGTCGCGGGCGATGGCTTCGTTGACCTCGGTCATCTGGATGCCGACGGAGGCGAGTTTGGCGGAAGTCATGACGCAGTTGGAACGCGGGGTCTTGGCGGCGATGTCCATGAACTCGGATTCGTCTTTGAAGAAAACGTAGTCCTTTTTCAGCACGCCGCTGGCGAGGATGTGTTCGACGACTTGGCGCGTGGTGACTTGGCCGGGGTTGGTGACGTTGTACTTGCCGAACGGGACGCGTTTTTCCCAGCAGGCGAAGGTCGCCGCGACGAATTCCTGGAGTTGCGAGATGGAGTTGGTGGCCTCGAGCAGGCGCTGGTAGCGCATGAGTTTGGTGAGGTAGTTGCGCGGGCTCTCGCGGTGGTCGAAGGGGATACGGAGGCGCCAGATGTAGACGTTGGGCGTGTCGGCGAGGACTTCTTCGCCGAGGGCTTTGGTGCCGCTGTAGAATGAGCAATTATTTTGGCGGAACGTGAAGTTGGGCGCGTCCGTCTCGCTGAAACCGGAGCCATCGGGGCGGGAGCCGGTGTAAATGCAGCCGGAGGAAACGTGGCCCCAGGGAACGCCGGCGGCGGCGCACGCTTCGGCGATGCGGCCGGGGAGGACGGCGTTGCCGTCGAGGCATTCGGCTTTGTGGAGCTCGCAGGCGTCGACGTTGGGCTTGCCGGTGTAGCCGGCGGCGTTGATCAGGAAGGCGGGTTTATCGGCGCGAAGGGCGGCGGTGAGCGTCGCGGGATCGGCGTAGTTAACCTCGGCGCGCTTGAGGTTGCGGAAAGGGATACCCTTTTGCGTGAGAAGCGCTTGGTAAGCTTGGCCAACGTAGCCGGAACCGCCGAGAAGGTAAATCATGGGAAAATGGGAGTAATTAATGAAAGAGCTTCACGTTGGCGGAACAAGGCTTTTTAAGGGCGCAAAAAAGCCGCCACCCGGTGGGGCGGCGGCTTGAGTTAGAGGTGACTAAAAAACTCAGCGTTCGGCGATGGTCGTCGAGGTGCCGACGAGGACGCCGCTGGCCATTTTGAAGAACACGCTGGTGTTGTCGTAACTGCCGCTGAAGGCGGCGGCGCCCCGGCCGTAGGCGGAGAGCGGGATGTCCGAGGCGGTGTGGACGGCGCTGCTGCCGGGGACTTGGCCGGTGATGAAGAAGTTGCCTACGACGTCGCGTTTGGTGGGATCGGCGGGGTAGGTGTTGAGTGGGGCGGTGTTGTTGAAGGGTTGTTGGGAATCTTGGAGCGGCTGGGGGTTGCTGATCCAGTTTTCGTAGCGGTCGCTGTTGCCGGCGTAACCGATGAGGAGCTTGCGGTCGGGGTTGGTGGTCGCGGGGTAGCCGTCGGGCATGATGCCGTAGACAGGGAAGCCGGCGGCGTCGTAGACGCCGACAACTTGGTCGCGCAGGCCGACCACGCCGCTGTCGGGGGTGATGGCGCGTTGCGCGAGGCTGGTGGCGGTGACGGTGGAAGAACCGATGATATTCACGCCGGCGCATTCGTGGTCGGCGGAGATGACGACGAGGGTGTCGTGGTTGGCGGCGGCGAAGGCTTTGGCGCGGGCGACAGCGCGGTCAAACTCGATGGTTTCAAGGATCCAGCGATCGCTGTCCATGTTGTGCGCTTGTTTATCGATGCTGGCGCCTTCGACGAGGAGGACGAAGCCTTTGGTGTTTTTGGAGAGCACGGTGAGCGCAGCATCGGTCATTTCGTCGAGCATGGGCTGATCGGGGAAACCGTAATCGGAGACGATTTTGGTGGAACCGCGGCGGCCGTCGATTTTGTCGAGGGCGACGTTCATGTTGGAAAGCGAGAACAGGCCGAGGAGTTTGGTGGCTGAGGCGGCTTTGGCGGTGAGTTGGGCGTTGGTGGCGGCGTAGCTGAAGCCGGAGGTTTCGAACTCACTGATGAGGTCGCGGGTCGGATCGAGTTTGCCAGCGGAGACGCCCCAACCGGTGGCGAGTTCTGCGGGGAGGACGTAATCGTTGCTATTGGCGCGGGCGGAGCCGGCGGTGGTGGAGGGGAGAAACCATTTGCGACCGCCGCCAAGGAGAACGGTGAGGTTAGAGGTCTTGGTGGCTTCGTCGAGGTATTGGTCGGCGATGCCGGTGCCGGCGCCGCGATTGGCGGTGTGGACGGCCCAAGCGGCAGGGGTGGCGTCGAAGACGTCGGCGGTGGTCACGATGCCGAGGGATTTACCCTGAGTGCGGGCGAGGTATTCGCCGAGGTATTCCATGCGGGGATTGTCGAAGGCATTGACGGTGTCGTCGGGAAATACGCCTTCTTGGTTGTTGTTGTTTTTATTACCCGTGGAGTAGCAGGAGGCGCCCGGGGCGGAGTCGGTGATGATGGAGTTGAGCGAGGGGGTCTGGACGAGACCGGTGACAGGGAAGGTATCCATGGCGAGCGGCGCGAGGGCTTTGCCTTGGCTGACGCCGTTGAGCACAATGCGAGCAGCGGTGCGGTGGGCGATGCCCATGCCGTCGCCGAGCATGAAGATGATGTTTTTAACTTTAGCACCGGTCGCGTTGCCGAGATCGACGATTTCAAAATTACCGGTGGCCAGGCTCGACACGCCTTTGTTGTCGGTGACCGTGATGGAGAAGGTGTGGATCCCGGGAGTGGAGTTGCTGTAGGCGCGCTGGGTGGCGATGTAGGTGTTGGCAGGCAGACCGGCGACATCGGCCACGGAGAGGGTGACCGAGCCGCCGAGGCGGGCGCCATCGACGATGAATTGGGCGCCGACGATCAGCGCGCCGGCGTCAGGTGAGATGGTGGCTTGCAGGTCGAAGCGTTGGCCGGGCAGGAAACGGGCGATGACCGGTGGCTTAGCGTCACCGTAGGTGAAGAGCGCGCTGGGCGGGGTGAGGCGAGAGACCTTGGGTGCCGCAAAAGCGCTGGTGGCGAGCAGGCCGCTGAGCGCGACGAGCGAGAGGAGGTGTGTTTTTAATTTCATGGTTGGGAGGAAAGTTGTGAGCTGGCGGAAGGAATCGCGGCGGCGGCGGTACGGCTCGCGATGAGCGGAGTCAGCGCGGGCGTGTTGGGGCGTATGCGCAGGAAGGAGTTGCGACCGTCGGGTTCGGATTGTTGACCGACTTCAAGGGTGCCGGTGAGTAGGAGGGGGCCGGGGGTGAGGGGGACTTGGGTGCCGGCGGGCAACGGGAGGAAAACGCGCACGATCTGGGGTGGCAGGTCGTCGCAGGCGCCGTATTCGACTTCGTCGACTTGGACGGGTTGGGGCGCCAGCAGCAGGACACCCGGAGTCGGGAGAGATTGGCGGACCATAAAGCCGACGAGGCGGACTTGTTGGCCGGCGAGGGCGCGGACCTTGGCGGTGAGTTCGGGGCCGCGGTCGCCGATGACGGCGCCGTAGAAATCAGTAAACTCGAGATCGGTCACACCAGCGGGCGCGGCGGGACGGGGCGGGAGAAAATTCCGGGCATCGCGGTTGAGCTTATCCCATTTCATCGTCGCGCGGGACCAGGCGATTTCAGCGGGAGTGGGTGGGGTCTGGCGGCCGTGGGCGAGGAGGCGAGGGAGGCCGGTGGTGGCGAGGGCGAGTACGATCAATATAAGCGATACGAAACGCATGCCTGTAATCTAGCGCGGTGATGTTTCGGCCTAATTGCGAACGCGCGACGAGTGTGTGACGAATGGGCCGGGCAAAAAAAATCGCCGCTCCGGTGAGGGAGCGGCGATCGAAGTCGGAACGAAGTATGCGGGAGAATTAGAACTTCACCCGAACACCCATCAAGAGCTGCCAGCGCGAGGCTGGGGTTTCGTTGGCGATTCGATTCAGTCCGTCAAGAGTCCCAGGGTTGAAGCTGTAGACGTATTGCCCGGCGCCACCGTTCGCAGCCGCGTCGTAGGTCGTACCCGCGATCGCACGACGGTAGGGGAAATCATACTCTTCCAAAATACCCCACTTTTTGTCGATGAGGTTGGCGAAGTTGATGACGTTCACGTAGAATTCGGTCTTCACGCTCTTGTAGAGGGGGATTTCTTGGGTGAACTTGAGGTCGACAGTATTTACCCAAGGCATCTGCTCCGAATTACGCGGGGTGACTTGGCCTTTGAACTTACGCAGGTTGGTGCCCTCGCTGTCGACGTAAGCGAAAAACGCACTGCTTTCAGCCGCGTTGGCCCAGCGGACCTTAGAGTCGCTGGGACCGGAAGGAACGTAAAAGAGGTCGTTGCTGGTGTAGCCGTCGCCGTTGGCGTCGCCCTTGAAGACGAAGCTGTAGGGACGACCGGTGCGGCCTTCGTAGACGGCGGTGATCGAGGTCTTGAAGCCCTTGATGAACTCGAACTGCCGGGTGGCGGTGATGACGAGCTTGTCGGCGGTGTTCGTGTTCGAGGTGGATGCGACGTCTTCGTTGGGGTTGTAGACCGCGCGCAGGCTATAGTTGGAGCTGGCGGTCGAGGACGTGGCCGGACTGACCTCGGTAGCGTTACCGTGGGTGAACGATACGCCGGCCGACCAATTATTCTTCAAGGGGCGGAACAACGAAACCGTGCCGTAGTTGGACTGACCTTTCTCCGTGTTGGTGAGATAGAACACATCGGCGAAGGTCGTCACCCGGCGGCGACCCGTCGTGGACGTAGCGGGACTGCCGGTGAGCGTGCTGGTGATGTTGCCAGCGTAGCGGATGCGACCATCGGGGGTCGTAGCGGAACCGGTCGTCGCCGGAAGGTAATTTAGGAACAGGGTATTGACGCCCTTGTTCACCACGGAGGCATTATACTCGATCGAGGCCACGAGGCCGAGGACCGGCAACGTGTGATCGAGGGCGATGTTGCCCTTCCAGACCGACGGCTGGACGAAGTTTTTGTCCGTAACGTTGATATTCGGCGCGGGCGGGCTGCCAGCGGGAACGGGCTGTTTCGTCGGATCGGGCTGGAAGTTCAGACTAGGAATGCCGGTCGTGTTGCTGGTCGCGACGGTGCCGATCGCTCCGGCGTTGGAGTAGGCGTTGGAGATCCAGACCGCCGGGTTCTTGCCTTGGAAAAGGCCGAGGCCGGCGCGGAGCTGAGTCTTGCGCTCGCTCTTGAACTCATACTTCAGGCCAACGCGGGGAGCGACCGTGTAGTTGCCGCTGTTGGTCGTATCGTTGCGCAGGCCGAATGCCGTTTGGAACGCGGCGTTGTAAGGCGGCTTCTCTGGGATGTAGGGATAGTCGAGTCTCAGACCAGCCACCACTGTGAGCTGGGTGTTGGGTTTCCACGTGTCCTGAATGAACGCGCCGTAGGCGACGTATTTCCAGATGGCATAAGCCTCGGAGATCGACCGACCGGCAAAGGGTGCGGCGGAGGTATAGTTCGTGATCGGGGTGCCCGCCTGCCATGCGGCCAAGCCCGTGGGGCCGCCGGTGATGCTATTGAACGTGTAGCTGCCGTTGAGGGCTTGAACGAAAAAGTTGGTGTATTTCGTTTGGTCGGCTTCGCCGCCGAAGGTGAGCGTATGGTCGCCGAGTGAGTATTCGCCGACGAGAGTGCCTTGAGTTTGTTTCGTGGTCAGGAAATTGAACTGGCGGGAGAATTCGGTGCCGAGGCGGACACTGCCGCTCGTAATCGTGGCGCCGGTGTCGCGACGGACGCCGGTGATGCCGTTGATAGTAACTTCCGGAAACGGGGTGCCGTTGTTCTTGGGGCTGCCGTCGTACTCGCTGTAGGCGAGGGTGGCCTCCGTGCGGAAGTCGGGCGTCCAGGTGCTGAAGAGTTGCGCGGTGTAGCTCTCTGTGACGCGTGGTTGCTGATACCAGTAGTTGCTCAGAGACGTTTGCGTGGAGCCCGTGTAGCTAGGGAAGATGGGCTCGGTGCCGTCGTTCTTCCGGTAGGTGAACGAAGCGCGGTGGCCGTCGGAGATGTTCCAGTCGAGCTTGCCGATGGTGGTCTTTTGCTTGGCCGTATTGACCGCATCGATGGTGCCGGCGTCGTAGCCGAGCACTTTGGCACGGGCGACGATGGCCGCGAGTTGGGTGGTGTCGGGAACGAAATTTGCGGTAGGCGGAGCGGCGTCGCGCTTGAAATCGTCGTAGTTGAGATAAAAGAAAAGCTTGTTGCGGATGATGGGCCCGCCGATGCCGAGATTGAACGAGCGCTCTTCAAACACATCGCGCACATTGGTGATGGGGTTTTTCGCGCGATAATTCTGGTCCGTGTATTCGTAGCCTGCAGAACCATGGAATTCATTGGATCCACTCTTGGTCACCACGTTGATGAGGGCGCCCGTGAAACCGGCGCGGCGGACGTCGTAGGGCGAGAGGTCGACGCTCAGGGATTGCACGGCGTCGAGCGGGATGGGGCTACGGAGCGAGGAGAAACCGTTGCCGTTGAGGCCGAAGGTATCGTTGGCTTGGACGCCATCGATCAGGAATGAGTTGAAGCGGAAATTCTGGCCTTGGGCGCTAAGTTGGCCGCCTTGATCCAGCGAGTTAAGCGTAAGACGGGAGTCGAGGCGGGCGATGTCTTGGACATTGCGCCGGACGGAGGCGCTGTTGGCTATGGCGGCTTCGTTGAAATTGCTGCCGGAGCTGATCTTGTCCGAACCGAACGTGGTGTCGGTCGAAGAAGTAACCTTGAAGGCTTCGAGTTGGACTATCTCGTCGCCCAGGACGAAGCTGATTTCTTCCGCCCGATCGAGCGAAAGATAAACATCCTTGCGGGAGCTGGTGCCCAAAATCTGCGACTTCGTAGAAACCGTGTAGGGTCCGCCGACGCGGAGACCTGAGAGGTTGAATTGGCCGTTGCTACGGGAGACGGTGGTCGCGCGTGTGCCCGATTGCTCGTGGAGCACCGTGACCGTGGCGCCGGCGACAGGTTTGCCCAGCTTGTCTGTGACGAAGCCATTAATCGCGGAAGTCGTGATGCCTTGCGCGAACGTGCTCGGAAGCACGGCCAGCGCCAAGGCGAGGGCGGCGAAACGCACAAAGTGCGCGCCGGTATTTCGCAGGAAGGAACGGATATTCATGGTTCTATGTTTGGTTGGTCTAAAAAATGACTTGGACGAGTGTTCATTATTTGGGTTTTACGTCGGTTAGGTCGAGTCCCGATTTGGTGCCAAATGTTACCTTCAGGTCACGTTGAAAGGATCGGCTGAAAACCCGGACTGCTGGCCCGCGCATGCGTGCAGGTTGAATTTCGCCTAAGCTATAGGCCGAAACAGTTTGTGCAGGCGAAGGCGTGATCAGCTGCGCCGCCGATAGTCGCCGCGGCTGAAGTATTTTTCGAGCCACACATACGCGCAGATGAAAAAATAGCGGCTGCCCATTTCTTTGATCTTCAACTTCGCCTCGCCGTACTTGCGGTTGTGCCAGGAAATCGGCGTGATTGTAAACGTGTACCCGCGGGCGATCGCTTTGAGTGGAATCTCTACGGTGAGATTAAAATGCGGCGCCAGAAACGGCCGACAACCGTCGATCACCGTGCGCCGATAAGCTTTAAACGCGTTGGTGGTGTCGTTGAGCGGAATATTGAAGCCGATGCGAACGAGGAAATTGGCCAAGCGGTTTACGAAAAGTTTCACGCGTGGGTAATCCACGACCTCGCCGCCCGACACGAAACGACTGCCGAAGGCGCAGTCGTAACCATGGCCGAGGAGTTTCCAGTACTTCACGGCGTCCGATGGGGCATCAGAGGCGTCGGCCATCATGATGACGACGGCGTCGCCTTTCGACTGATCAAGCCCCCACACGACGGCGCGGCCGAAGCCGTGTTGGCCGAGATTTTGCGTCGGGCGCAACGTCGGGATCGCAGCGCGGAGCTCTTGGAGCACGGTCCACGTGCGGTCTTTCGAACCATCGTCGACCACGACGATTTCGTGGGGAATTTTTTCCGCCGCAAACGTCGCATAAATCGCAGCCAAGGTGGACGGCAGCGATTCCTCTTCGTCCCGCGCAGGGATGACGACCGAGAAAAGCGTGAGCGGAGCGGAGGACGAAGCGGCAACGGACATGAAAAATTAAATTAAAACAAAACGATCAGCGTAAAACGAAGATCAGAGCGGCGCCGAGAGTTCGAGCCATTCCGGATGCGCGATGGCGTGGGCGGCGATTTCCTCGAG
>CAJAFD010000573.1 GCA_903938935.1 uncultured Opitutia bacterium | reverse complement strand
TGGGGAAAAGCTTAAAACCCTTGGCGAGGACGAAGGCGCGGACGGTGGCGTTGAGCCGGGCGTGGCGGGCGTAGCGCGCGGCGAGGCCCTCGGCCTTGATGTCGTCGAGTTTGGACTTCAGCGCGTAGATCAACGGTATGACCGGCGTGCTGGGGGTCATGCCGTTTTCGTGGTTTTTCTGGAATTCGATGAAATCGAAATAATAACCGCGGTCGGTGGCCTTGGCGGCACGCTCGAGAGCGCGCTTCGAGACGGATACGAGCGAGAGGCCGGGCGGGAGCGCGAGAGCCTTTTGCGAGCCGGTGATGAGCACGTCGATACCGAGCTCATCTTTCTTGATGGGCACCACACTAAATGAGCTGACGGTGTCGATGATGGAGATGACGTCGGGAAATTCACGGAGCACGGCCATGATCGCGGGCAGGTCGCTCATGCAGCCGCAGGAGGTTTCGTTGTGGATGAGCGTGATCGCATCGTACGCGCCGGTGGCGAGTTCGCGGCGGACGGCCTCGGGATCGACGGGTTGACCCCATTCGAATTTGAGCGCGGTGGCGGCTTTGCCGCAGCGCAGGGCGACGTCGTACCACTTGTCGGAGAAGGCTCCGTTCATGCAGTTGAGCACCTTTTTCTGGCAGACGTTGCGCAGGGCGCCTTCCATCACGCCCCAAGCGGAGCTGGTGGAGATGTAAACGGGATCTTGAGTGCAGGCGAGGGCTTGCAGCTCGGGCTGAATGGAATTGTAGAGGGCGACGAAATCGGTGCTGCGATGGCCGATCATCGGCTGCGCCATGGCGCGAAGCGTTTTTTCAGAGACGGCGATGGGGCCAGGGATGAAGAGTTTGTAGCTCATAAGTGTAGGCGCGTAGCCGTTGAGAAAACAGTTTACGCGTCGGAGGCCGTCAACCTTCATCGCGGTCAGCAAATCCATCATGTCCCGTCCGCAAAACCCATGTCGTTGTCCTGGTTGAAAAAAAAGTTCCGGGCGTTCGAGCTCTACACGGTGGATATCGTGCTGGGTCGCCGGGCGGATGCCGGGGCGACGGTGTACGGGGCGTTTTTGCAGGCGCTCTCGTGGTTGTTTAGCGGGATCGTACAATTGCGGCTCTGGTTGTACCGTCACCGGGTGTTGCACGATCATCCTTTGGGTTGCCTCGTGGTCGTCGTGGGCAACCTCACGGTCGGAGGCACGGGCAAGACGCCCGTCGTAGAAAAATTTGCGCGGGCGCTGCACGACCGCGGTCGCAAAGTCGCGATCCTGAGTCGCGGTTACAAGAGCAAGGCCCCGCCGTTTTGGCAGAAATGGTGGTTTTCACTCACCCACACCGCCGAGCCGCCGCCCCGCATCGTCAGCGATGGCGCGCGCGTGTTGCTGGATTCGGAAACGGCCGGCGACGAGCCCTACATGCTCGCCAAAAATCTCCCCGGCGTCGTCGTCCTCGTGGACAAAAACCGCGTCAAAGCCGGCGCCTACGCGATCAAGAAATTCGGCTGCGACACGCTCATCCTCGACGACGGTTTTCAATACCTGCCGCTCAAGGGCCGCTTGAATCTGTTGCTCGTGGATAAAACGAATCCTTTCGGCAACGGCCACATGTTGCCCCGCGGCGTCCTCCGCGAGCCGATCAAGCATCTCAGTCGCGCGAGCTACGTTTTCCTCACCAAATCCAACGGCGAACGCGATAACGACCTCGAAGCGCTCATCCGCGAGCACAATCCCAACGTCGACATCATCGAGTGCGCGCATCGGCCGCAGTACCTCCAGCGTTTCGGCGTGCCCGTCACGGCCGTGGACGCACGTGAACCGCTCTCCTGGCTCAAGGGCCGGCGCGTGTTTGCGTTCAGCGGCATCGCCACGCCGGAAAGTTTCGAAAAGTTTCTCCGCGATCTCGGGGCTTTGGTGATGGGGCGCGAACGCTTCTTGGATCACTACCGCTACGAGGAGGAAGATTTAGCCGAGCTCTTTGCGGCGGCGCAGCGCGAAGGCGCCGAATGCCTCATCACGACGGAAAAAGACGCGGTGCGCATCGCTGAGACGCGGCTTTGCCCGCTGCCGTTGTTTTACCTGCGGCTGGAAATTGATATCATCCGCGGCGCGGCTGACTTTGACGAAGCGGTCGGCCGCATCTGTTTCCCGCAGAGCGGCGCGCGCTGATGGCGCCGCCACGGGCGCCGCGAGCTTTCGCTTGCAGGTGCCGGCCGGCGTCGGGTTAGCTTGGGGTTTCTTTCCATGATCATCGACCCACGCTACACGCAACTTGCCGCCGGCTTGACTGGTTTTTCCACCGCCTTGAAACCGGGCGAACGCGTGCTCATCGACGCCTTCGACGTGCCAGACGCGATGGTCATCGCACTGGTGCGGGCGACGCGGGCGCGCGGTGCTCATCCTTATGTGCAGCTGCACCGCGCCCGCATCTCGCGCGAATTGGCGCTCGCCGCCGCCGAGGATCAGTACGCCCCGCACGCGGAGGTGGAACTGGCCCGCATGCAAAAAATGGACGCCTACATCGCGCTCCGTGGCTCCGAAAATATTTTCGAAAACTCCGATGTGCCTTCCGTCAACACGCAGCTCATCTCGCGGTTGATGAAGCCCGTGCTCGATCACCGCGTGGGCAAGACCAAGTGGGTCGTCCTGCGTTGGCCGACCGCCGCCATGGCCCAACAAGCCGGCATGAGCACCGAGGCGTTTGAGGATTTTTATTTCAAGGTCTGTAATCTCGACTACGCCACCCTCGTACCCGGCATGAAAGTCCTCGCCGACCTCATGACGAAGACCGACCGCGTGCACCTCAAAGGTCCGGGCACCGATCTCACGTTTTCGATCAAGGGCATCGGCGCCCAGCCTTGCGGCGGTCTGCGCAACATCCCGGATGGCGAAGTGTTTTCCTGCCCGGTCAAAGATTCGGTCGAGGGCGTCATTCAGTACAACGCCCCGACGGTTTATCTCGGCGCTTCCTTTGATAATATCCGCCTCGTTTTCAAAAAGGGCCGCATCGTCGAGGCCACGGCGAACAACACGAAACGCCTCAACGAAATTCTCAACAGCGACGCCGGCGCGCGCTACATCGGCGAATTCGCGATCGGTTTTAATCCGCACATCCTTGAGCCGATGCGCGACATTCTCTTCGACGAGAAGATCGCCGGCTCCTTCCATTTCACGCCCGGTCAGGCCTACGATGGCGTCGGCAACGGCAACAAATCCCAAGTCCATTGGGACATGGTGTGCATCCAACGTCCCGAATACGGCGGCGGCGAAATCTGGTTCGATGGCAAACTCATCCGCAAAGACGGGCTCTTCGTGCCCAAGGCCTTGAATAAGCTGAATCCGGATTATCTGCTCGGTAAAGCGTGAGCGTTTTCCAGCGAGAAACCCGCTTCGGCAGAAGTGGCTCGCGGAAACCCAACCGTTCGCCATGGTCGGGGGTGGAACCCCTCGGCTCCACCTCTCTGTGATCGAACAAACT
This sequence comes from uncultured Opitutia bacterium, assembly GCA_903938935.1. Taxonomy (GTDB): domain Bacteria; phylum Verrucomicrobiota; class Verrucomicrobiia; order Opitutales; family Opitutaceae; genus Tous-C4FEB. Next base: position 1,630 of record CAJAFD010000573.1, on the reverse strand, counting down.
TACACCGTCCCCGCCAACGTCCGTCCGGCCCGCGCCGATAAAATTCTCGCGAAAGCGTTTCCCGAGCACAGCCGCGTGGCGTTTCATCGTTCGTTCGATGCGGGGTTGGTGCGCGTCGACGGGAAGGTGATTCCGCGCGATTTCCGCCTCTTGCCGGACACCGCCATCACGTTCGCTTTTCCTGATTTGATTCCATCGGGCGTGCGCGCGGTGGAGATTCCGCTCGAAGTGATTTTCGAGGACAAGCACATGCTCGCGATCAACAAAGCCGCCGGCATGGTCGTGCATCCCGGCGCCGGTACGCGCGACGACACGCTCGTCCACGCGCTGCTCGCGCATTGCAAAGGCAAGCTCAGTGGCGTCGGTGGCGTCGAGCGTCCCGGCATCGTGCATCGTTTGGACCGCGAAACCTCCGGCGTGATTTTGGTCGCCAAGAGCGATCTCGCGCACCGCGGATTGGCGGAGCAATTCAAAGAGCGCGAACTCCAGAAAGAATACCTCGCGCTCGTCACGGGCGCGCCAGGCTTGTTGAGCGGCAGCATGAAAAAATCCATCGGCCGCAATCAGCAACATCGCCACAAGATGACCGCCATCGACGAAGAAGACGAAAGTGGTCGTGGGCGCGATGCGCACACGGATTGGGCGGTCGTGGAAAGTTTCGGCAAAATCGCGACGCTCATGCGCTGCACGATTCACACGGGGCGCACGCATCAGATCCGCGTCCACATGAAGGCGCTCGGGCACGTCGTGCTGGGTGACGAGATTTACGGTTGGAAACCCGATCCGCGTCTCCCCAAGCAACCCGAGCGCGTGATGCTGCACGCCGAACACATCGTCGTGACGCATCCCATTTCAGGCAAAGTGCTCGACTTGAAGGCGCCCTTGCCGGCGGATTTCGAGGCCCAACTCGCGCAATTACGGAAACTCACGCGCTCCGAGGAAAAACGAAAGATGATCGCCGCCGAGCCCGTGAAACGTAAGGGCAAGCCCGCGCCTCCGGCCGCCCACGTGCGCGAAGTCTAAGCGCTCGCGGGATCGAGGGCTTCGGCGACGAGGCCCCAACGCAGATTGTAGAGCGAGTTTTCGAACGCGTCGAAGCGGCCGAGTTCGGCGAGCGTGATGACCGTCGCGAGCGCCGTCGGGAAAACGTCGGCCCGCGCGGCCGGGAGTCCGGCGATGTGCTGGCGCTCCGCGAGCGGGAGCGAGCCCAATTCGTTGAGGAGTGAGCGCAGCGTCGCGACGGAGAGTCGCGTGGGCGTTTCAGCGAGCGGCCGGCCCGTGCGTGCGGCTTGAATCGTGCGCACGCTTGTGACCGTTCCGCCGGTGCCAATCGCCGGGGCGGTCGCGGGCAATGAAAAGCTAAAGCCGGCGTGCTTGATCAACTCGCTTACGTGCTTGGCGATCGCGTCGGTCTGGGCGACGGCGAAGAGGGCCGTTGGATCGGCGATGAATTTTTCGGTGAGGCGCACGCAACCGAGCGGGAGGCTGACGGCTTGCGTGATGCGACGGTCGCGGAAGGCGAGGCACTCGAGGCTGCCGCCGCCGAGATCGAAGACATAGAAGTCGCGTAAATCGGCGAGAGCCGGATCGCAGGTGAGGCCGCGGCCGATGAGGTTGGCTTCTTCGTCGC
>CAJAFD010000572.1 GCA_903938935.1 uncultured Opitutia bacterium | reverse complement strand
CGTTTCGATGCCGATCTGCTGGAGCAGAGCGAGCAACACCTCGAAACCTACGCCAAGATGGGCGACCGCCTCGGCCTCGCGCCCTGAAGTTGTGCGCCGCTCTGCGCCGGTGTTTTCTTTTGGTGCTCGGGACAGGACTCGAACCTGCACACCTTACGGCAAAGGCTTCTAAGACCTTCGTGTCTGCCATTCCACCACCCGAGCGTCATTAACACGGTCAGTTTGCCGCCGACGGCGGATGGGACGCAAGCGGGGAAACGGCGTCGTCGGTTTTGCCTTCAGCTGTTCTCGTCGAAACTTTCGGGGCGTCGGATGCGTCAATCTGAGCACTTGGTTTTAACTCGCGCCTTTCTCTCCGGGACGCGTTTTATCACCTCGGCAGTTACCCTTTCGATTACTCACCCATTTTTCCATGAAGCGCCTATTTCTTTCGGCTTTATTATCACTCGCGAGTCTCACCCCAGCTCGCGCGCAAGATCCGGCCAGCGCTCAGTACGACCCGGTCGTCGCGTTGCCCGCTTACACGGTCACTGATGCGCGTGATTTGCCTCCGCCTGAGGCTTGGCGCCACGCCGAGATTCCCGGTTTTGAAATTCTTTCCAACGCCTCCGACCGCGAGACCAAGCGCCTCATTCAGGATTTTCAGTTGTTCAACCAAGCCATCGGCGTCGTCTGGCCTTCGCTCGTCGGGCGCAGCCCCACGCCGGTCACGATCATCCTCTGCGGCCGCGGGGATAAATTCAAAACCTTCGTCCCCAAAACCGCCGACGCCGGCCCCGCTCAAGGTATGGCCAGCCTCTTTCTGCGCAACAACGAGCGCTCCGCCATCGTCGTCGATCTGCAAACCCGCGAGTTGTCCCTCGCCGGGCTCGAGACCGAGCTCAACGCCAGCGGCGTCGAAAACAACGGCAGCATCGAGGTCGACGCTTACAAACAGCTTTATCGCGAATACGTGCACTCACTCCTCGCGCGCACCACGCCCCGCCTCGCCGCTTGGCTCGAGGAAGGGCTCGCGCAGTTGCTCATGGGTATGAAGGTCAGTCCCACGTTGATCGAATTCGCCAAGCTCGACGATCCCAACACCGTCTCGATCCAGCAGGCTAACGCCGCCCAACTCAACGCCCTCGCCGCCGCCGATGGTGACACCGCCGCGCCGCTCACCGCCGCCGCTGAGGATCGTGATTTCAACGCCGCTCTCCAACGCACGCACCTCATGTCGTTTCCGGAAATGTTCGCCGTGAAACACGATGATCCCATCGCGCGCAATTCCATCGGCAGCAAGTGGGCCAAACAATCCACCGCCTTCGTCCACATGTGTCTTTATCAGACGGGCCAACGTTTCCAAAAAGGCTTTGTCACCTTCATCCAGCGTTCCGCCAAAGAGCCCGTCACGGAGCCCATGTTCAAAGAATGCTTCGGCATCGGCTACAAAGACATGTTGCTCGAGCTGCGCGGGTATCTCGATTTCACCAATTACAAATCCCTCGGCTGGAGCTCCAAGAAAGGCGAAGGCCTCGGCGAAGCCACGCCGCTCGTCCTCCGCGACGCCACCGATGCCGAAGTCGGTCGCATCAAGGGCGAGGCGATGCTCCTCGCCGAGTTGAAAGAGCCCGCGCGCATCGCACTCATCACGCCTTACACGCGCAGCGAACGCGACCCGCGCCTCCTCGCCGCCCTCGGTCTCTACGAGCGCAGCGTCGATCACACCGACCGGGCGCGTAAATTCCTCGAGGCCGCCGCCGTCGGCAAAGTCGTGCGCCCGCTCGCGCACCTCGAGCTCGCCCGCTTACGTTTTCAAGCTGCGCAAACCGCGG
>CAJAFD010000571.1 GCA_903938935.1 uncultured Opitutia bacterium | reverse complement strand
TTTTTCCGGTCCAAACGCCCGATACGTTTATCGAATCTGTTTATACCGGTCACAATTACTTCATCTCGTTATTTACGCGGCTGCAGCCAAACTCGTTCGACTACGTACAGGAACGTCTCCCCGAGCTCCGCTATGATTTGATGCCGAGCGCCCTCGGTTTCGGCGGTCTCTACCATCGCGCCCAAGCCAGCGTCGTCTCCCTGCGCGAGCGGCCGCCCGCTCAAGTCGGTCCTCGCCTCGTCAGCGACCGCGCCGACGCGTACTACGCCCTCACCCGTCCGTTCACCCCGCGGGAATGGCTCGCCGTCACTCCGACCGCTGGCGCCCGCGTGACGCACTACGCCAACACCACCGGCTCGAGTGTGCCCGGAGGTTACACCCGCGTCCTCGGGGAAGTCGGCCTCGACGCTTCCCTGCGCGCCAACGCCACCTACGCCTACAAAAACGCCCAGTGGAAAATCGATGGCCTCCGCCACTTGATCACGCCGAAGCTCAGTTACCGTTACATCCCGCAAGGCGACCTCGGGCGGCGCTTCATTCCCGCCATCGACCGCCGCGAACCGCTCACCAGCTACCTCCGCCCGCTCGGGCTCGGCGACCAGCGCAACCTCGACGACCTCCACGCCACCAACACGCTCCGCCTCGGCCTCGACAACACCGTCCAGACCCGCGACCAAACTTACGGCTCGCGCGACCTCTTGGTGTTCAACCACGCCGTGGATTTCCGCTTTCACCGCGAGCCCGGCCAACGCGATTTCTCCTCCGTCCATACCGAGCTCGCGGTCATGCCGGCCGCTTGGTTTCAGTTCGACGTCTACGAGAGTTTCACGCCGCAGACCGGCACGCTCCAAGAACTCAACTCCGGCATCACCGTCCGCGACGGCAACGCTTGGTCGCTCCGCTTCGCCACTAATTTCCTCCGCCGCGAGAGCGAAGACTACCGCATCGAAGGCCGCGCCCACCTGAACGAAGCCTTCGATGTCCTCGCCCGGCTTCAATACGACGCGCGCACTCGCCGCCTCAACGAACAAGCCTACGGCCTCGTCCATAACCTCGATAACACCTGGCTCATCGAGTACGTCGTTTCCGTTTACTCCGGCCGACGCCGCGAAAACGGCTTCGGTTTCAACATCCAGATCGCGGCCCGCAACTACTGAGCCGTCCCGTGCCGCGCGCAGCGCTCAATCGCTGCGCTGCCCGCGCCGCATCCCGCGCCGCTCCACGCCCGCCTCGCCGCATCCGTCCTTTTCCGCATTCATCCTTCAATCTTCATTTTTTTACACTCATGAGCCTCTCCGGTAGCCAACAGAAAATTTTCCTGCGCCTCGTCACGGTCTTGCGCCCTCACTGGCACACCGACCCCTCGCTGCCCCTGCGCATCCAGCAGGAATTTGCGGCCAATCGCTCCTTCGGTTCCCGGGACCGCAAGCTGTACCGCGAGTTGCTTTACACCACGTTGCGCTTCCTGCCTTGGATCGAGCCCCTCTTCGACACCGATCCCACCCGCGCCGCTCAATGTGTCGCCTGGCTCGCCGCCGATCTCCCCGCCACCCGCGCCTACCGCGCCGGCACCTGCGGCGATTGGCCCGCCTGCCCGCCCAGCGTCGCAGCCAAAGCCAAACATCTCGGCGCCGATGCCGCGACAGTCCTGCCCGCGTGGCTCCCGCGCCATTGCCCCGCTGCCGGTCTGGCCCCCGATCTCGACGCGCTCCACTCCCGCGCCGCCCTTTGGCTCCGCCTCCAAACTCCCGACGCCGCTCCCGTTCTCGCGGAATTCACCAGCCTCGGTTGGCCGTCTCGCGTTTCCCGCGTTGTACCCGGCGCTGTGGAACTCCTCGCCGAAGCCGACATCACCAAAACCAAAGCCTTCCTCGCCGGCCTCGTCGAAGTCCAAGACCTCGGCTCTCAAATGATCCTCGCCTCCGCCGGCATTGCTCCCGGCGGACGTTGGCTCGACGCCTGTGCGGGCGCCGGCGGTAAATCCCTCCAACTCGCCGCTCTCCTCGGCCCGACCGGCCACATCGATGCGTACGATATTCGCCCGAGCGCCCTCAAAGAACTCCAGATCCGCGCCCAACGCGCCCACCTCACGCAGATCGCCCTACTCAACGCCGCGCCCAGCGGGCTCTACGACGGCGTGCTCGTCGATGCCCCCTGCAGCGGCTCCGGCACGTGGCGCCGCGCACCGCACCTTAAGTGGACGACGACCCCCGCCCAAGTCACAGCCGCAGCCGCCACCCAACTCCAACTGCTCACCACCTACTCCGCCCACGTGCGTCCCGGCGGCCGCCTGCTCTACGCCACGTGCTCGCTCAGTCGCTTTGAAAACGAAGCCGTCGTCGCCGACTTCCTTGCCGCCAACCCGGCCTTTAAACCCGAGGCTCCCGCCCAGAATTTTGGCTTCACCGCCGACCCCGCCACCGGCGGCCTCACGATTCTCCCTGCCCGCCACAACACCGACGGCTTCTTCGTCGCCGCCCTCCGCCGCGCCTAAAATCCGCTCGCAGTTTTTATTTGCCGCGCCCCGCCGCCGCTCAAACCTCTCTCTTCACCGTGGCTCCCGATACCGACTACCGCATCAAGCTCCAGGTCTTTGAAGGCCCGCTCGATCTTCTGCTTTTCCTCATTCGGAAAAACGAAATCGATATTTACGACATCCCCATCGAGTCGGTCACCAAGCAATACCTTGAAGCCCTCCGCGCGATGCAATCGCTCGACCTCGAAGTCGCCGGCGAATTTTTCGTCATGGCCGCCACGTTGATGGAAATCAAGAGCCGCATGCTCTTGCCCAAAGGCCTCCACGCCATCGACCCCAACGCCAACCCCGAAGACGACATCGATCCTCGCTGGGAACTCGTCCACCAACTCCTCCAATACAAAAAATTCAAAGAGGCCGCCGGCGAGATCGCAGCCATCATTCGCCGCCAGCAAGACCTCATGGAGCGCCACGTCTCCGCCCTCAGCGCAGAACTCGAGGACCGTCCGCTCAAAGCTGTCGGCCGCATCGAGCTTTGGAATACGTTCAACATCGTCCTGCGCCGCCTCGCCGAAAAGCTCGTCGTTGGTGAAATCCAAGACGAGTCCATCACCGTCTCCGACCAGATGGAGTGGCTCCTCACCCGCATCCAGACCGAGAAATCATTTATTTTCTCCCATCTTTTTCCGCAGGGCACCACCTTGCGCGAACTCGTCGCCACCTTCCTCGCCGTCCTCGAACTCACCCGCCTCGGCAAACTCCGCATCGCCCAGAACGAGTCCTTTACCGACATCGTCTGCTCCGCCCGCGAGGAAAACCCACTTGAAACTCCGGCCGACCCGGCCACGGTCCTCGCGTGAGCAAACCTCGCAAACCCAGCCCCCCGAAAGCCAGCCTCGTCGGCCTAGGCCTCGACAACACCGACGGCCATAAACGCCTCACCACCGGCGAGCAATTCGCCATCGTCGGAGGCTCCGCCGAGACCCACGACCGCATGACGGAGACGGTCGTAAAAACCTTCGAAGAACTCAAAACCCGGGGCAAACCTCTACACCAAGTCGAGCCCCAGGAACTCGCCGAAATCCTCCATAAATCCACTCCGCGCTGATTCCCTCGCTTGCGTTTCCCGCCATCGAGTCCCTCTTTTCAACCTACATCCTTCATTACCATGTCCGAAAAAATCGCCAACCTCACCACCGATAATTTCAAAGCCACCGTCGCCGCCGCCACCACGCCACTGCTCGTCGATTTCTGGGCACCCTGGTGCGGCCCCTGCAAAGCCATCGCGCCCATCCTCGAAGAACTCGCCACCGAGATGACCGGCCAAGTTCAGATCGCCAAGGTCAACATCGACGACAACGACTCCATCGCCGCCGATTACGGCATCCGCGCCATCCCCACGATGCTCCTCTTCAAAAATGGCCAAGTCGCCGAACAGCTCGTCGGCATGATGCCGAAAGCCGCCATCAAAGCCAAAATCACCGCCCACATCTGATCGCCCCGCGCTGCTCACCGAAAACTTCCTGCCCCGACGTTTCCCCGTCGGGGCTTTTTTGTGCGCTCTCCGCTCCCGCCCGAACGCTTCGCCATTGCGCCGTTCCGCGCTCCCGTCCCAACTCGCCTAAACCCCCTGCGCCCCTGTGACCTCAAATCTTCGCCATTTAATCCGATCCGCCCTCGCGCTCGCCCTCGCCTGCGCCCCGCTTCTCCGCGCCGCCACGCCTAACGCCGCGCCCCAAAAAATCAAAGACATCGTCATCTACGAAAACCCACGTTTTCACTCCGCGTTTCCGTCGGTAATCCGCCGGCCCGACGGCGAATTCCTCCTTTCTTTCCGCCGCGCCCCCAACCGCAAAATTTTCGGCGAAGCCGGCAACAACCACGTCGATCCCAACAGCCAACTCATGCTCCTGCGCTCGCGCGATGGCGTTACGTGGTCCCCCGAACCCACGCTCATCCACGCCGATGCCTTCGGCGGCTCCCAAGACCCCTGCCTACTCCAACTCCGCGACGGCACCTTGCTGTGTTTCAGCTACGGCTGGAGTTTTCTCCGCCCCGACGGCGTCGCGAAACTCAAAGCTCCATTTCTCCAAAACTTTCCCGGCTCAATTTTCAACGGCGGTTACTACCTGCGCTCGAGCGACGGCGCTCAATCTTGGACCGGCCCGTTCAAACCACCCCATCTCGCCGCCGAAATTCTCCACGATCCCTTCGGTCAACCGATCGCCGCCTACAATCGCGGCGCGCCCATCGAGGGCCGCGACGGCCGTCTTTATTGGGCCTGCGCCGCCACCGACCGCGACGCCCCACGCCGCACGTCCAACTATCTCCTTATCTCCAACGATCAGGGGCGCACGTGGCAGTATTCCTGCCCGATCGCCACCGATCCCGCAGCCTCCTTCAACGAAACCTCTCTCCTCGAAACACCCTCCTGCGCCCTCGTTGCCTTCCTCCGCAGCGAAGGTCTCGAGGACGACGCCTGCCTCGCCCGCTCCACCGATGGCGGTAAATCCTTTCAACCGTGGCAACGTCTCGGTTTCCGCGGCCACCCGCTCCAGGCCCTACGGCTACCCGACCAACGCGTCCTTCTCACCTACGGCTACCGCCACGCGCCGCTCGGCATCCGCGCCCGCATCCTCAACCCCGAATGCACCAACGCCGCCACCGCGCCCGAGATTATCCTGCGCGCCGACGGCACCACCACCGATCTCGGCTACCCGTGGTCCGTGCAGATCGACGCGCACCACGTCCTCGTCGCGTACTATTTCAAAGGCGCCGGTCCGATCCAACATCTCGCCGGCACGATTTTAAAAATCGACTGAGCTTAAAAAAAACCGCGCGTCCCGCCCGCGTTCAGAGCACAAACCCCGCCGCCGCCAACCCCGCGTAGGCCGCGAGTAATTTTCCTGTATCGCCGAGCAACGCGATCAACTCCGCAGGCGTCCGACTCTCGCGCAAACACCGCGCATGCCGCCACGCCACCGGTGCCAGCACCAACGGCAACAAGCACCACGCCGAAAAACCGCGCGCCCAAAACACCACCGGTATCGCCCCCGCGACCACGAGCGAGCCCGTGAACTGTGCCCGCGCAAATCTCAGCCCGAAACGCACCACAAGCGTACGCTTCCCCGCGACCGCATCCGTCGGCGCGTCGCGATAGTTATTCACGACCAAAATATTCGCCGCCAAAAATCCCACCGGCACCGCCGCGAGCCACACGTCCAGCGTGAGCGCGCCCGCCTGCACGAAGTACGTCGCCCCCACCGCCACGAGTCCGAAAAATATAAACACAAACACATCGCCGAGCCCGTTGTAGCCCAACGGCCACGGCCCGCCCGTGTAAGCCACCCCGCACACGATACTCGCGACTCCGATCAAAATCAGCCAAGGGCCACCCCACGCAATCAAGCCGAGCCCCGCCACAAACGCCGCCGCAAACACCGCGATCATCGCCCGTCGCATCACCTCGGGCCGCACCCAGCCCGCCGCCACCGCGCGCAACGGCCCTACGCGCGTCTCCGAGTCCGCGCCTTTCATGTAATCAAAATAATCGTTCGCGAAATTCGTCCCGATTTGGATCAAGCCCGCAAACAACAGACACAGCGCGGCCGCCCCGAAATCCGCGCGCCCCACGTGCGCCGCGAGCGCCGTTCCCACCAAGACCGGGGCCAACGCCGCGGGCAAAGTCCGCGGCCGCGTCGCACTGAACCAAATCTTTAAAAACGTTGGAGGATTCACCGCGTTCACCCCCAAAAACTGCGTGCGATGCCCACGAGCTGTCAAAGGCTGCGTCCAACCGGCACCGCCGGCGCCTCGGGCCGAAAGGCCTGTTCCGGCGCCATGCGCAACGTCCGCTCCAGCTCCTTGATGCGCGTCAACACCAAGGGCGCGTCCGCCGCTTCGTCGTCGCGCGGCAACTGCGGATACAAGGCGCACAACCACGCGTAAGCCTCGGCGTTGCGCCCTTGTCGTTTCAACAGCTCGGCATAAATCCGCGCTGCGTAATACGGCCCGCCTTTTTCCTCCCACGCTCGTCGATAACTCGCCGCCGCGGCGCCGACATCGCCCAATTTATTTAGCTCGATGTGCGCTTGCTCGATCCAGAGCGCGATCGTGTCGGACTGCACGTGCCGCGCCGCCGCGATCTGCGCCAGCGCCAGGCGCGCGTGCTCGATCTCGATCACACGCCGTCGCGTTTCCGGCACCGCATCGTAGCCGCCCTCGGCGTCGATGCGCCACACGGGCAAATCGTACGCCAAGATACGCGCCCCGTTCAGCCAAAAATAAAGTGGCCGCGGGTCCACCGCCACCACAGCGCGCAACAACGTCTGCGTGCCCGGCAAATCGCGTTGCTCCCAGCCCGCGTACATCCGAATCCACAAAAAATCTGCCGCCAAAGCCCGGAATCCCCCGAGCCATCCCAAAAGCGCGCCCGCCCCCGGCGAGGCCGACAACGTCCCGCGTTGCGCCGTCGCCGCCGGTGCCGCCGGCCACACGCGATTAAGCAACGCCCCCGTCAATGCGAGCGCCCCGACCGCGATCAAAAGCGTGCGCAGCCTAGACTTCACGTTCGCGAAAAGAGCGGACCGCCAGCGCGAGCGCGACCGCCGCGTAAACGCCCGCGTACGCCGTCACCTGCGCGAGACCGCTCCACGTCCAAGCTCCATCGGCGGGTAGCGCGAAGCGCTGGAAATCAGGAAACATCCAATGAATCAGCGTCGCCGGCACGGTCATGAGCGAGGCGCCATTGCGCTCGTACGCCGCCTGCGCGAGGCCCTGCAAATGACAGATCACAAAACCCGCGCCGCCCGCCATCACCGCAAAAATCTGCGTCTGCGCAAAGCTCGCCGCGAGCAAAGTCCCGGCCGCGAGCAGCGCCAGTTTCAACGCGTGCAAATACGCCGCGACCCACACCGCGCCGAAATTCACGGCGTGCGCCGCCGCCCAGGTCTCGGGTTGGTCGACTTGCAACGCGAGTTGGCGTTGCCCCAACACGCCGACGAGCGTCGCCGTCAACAATCCGCAAAACGCCACCGCCACCACCGCCACGCCGACAAATTTGCCGAGGAGAAATTCCGTGCGCCACACGGGTTTGGCCAGCAACGTGAGCGCGGTGCGGTGTTCGATTTCACTGAAAAACAGCTGCGCCGTGAGCGCGATCGTGAGCGCGGCGCCGAAGCCGGCGATCGCCCCGTCGCCGAAATCGGCGATGAATTTCAGCTCCGATACGCCGAAGTTAAAATCCCGCAGCCCACGCACTCCGAGCACCAATCCCGCGGCGATCAACACGAGCGCGTGGAGTAATTTTTGGCGCAACGCCTCGCGCAGCGTGACGCCCGCGATCAAGCCCACCCGACGCAACGAAAACGGCACGGTGTTCATGACGCACGTTCCTCCGTGTGCTGCCGGTTGCGCTCCACGCGTTCGATAAAGATCTGATCGAGCCGCGCGGAGTGGCCACCGAGCGCCGCCGCCGTCTTGCCCCGCGCGGCGAGCCATTGCGCCAGCTCGGCTTGCTCGGCGGCGTTGAGCGTGTCGGTTGAATTTTCAGCCTCGGCGGACAACGCCGCCACCGTGCCGCAAGCGAGCAAGCGACCTTTGTCGAGGATGGCGACGCGGTCGCAGACGTCCTCAATCTGCGCGAGCAGGTGCGAGGTGATGAGCACGGTTTTACCGCGGGCCTTGAGTTCGCGGATGAGCTCGGTGATCGCCGCCGCCCCGATGGGATCCACGCCCGCGGTCGGCTCGTCGAGAATCACCAATTGCGGATCATGCACGAGCGCCTGCGCGAGGCCGATGCGTTGCAACATACCCTTCGAATACGTTCCCACGCGTCGATCCGCCGCCTCGGCGAGCCCGACCCAAGCCATCACGTCGACGACGCGCGCCGCGAGGGTCGCCCCGTGCAAACCGCAGATGCGGCCGTAAAACGTGACGAGTTCGCGCCCGCTCAAGAACCGATAAAAGTTGGGCGCCTCCGGCAAATAGCCGACGGCCAACCGCGCCTCGACGCGCTCGCTCGACACGCCAAACACCCGACACGCGCCCGACGTGGGACGCAGCAAACCCAGAATAACTTTGATCGTCGTGCTCTTGCCGGAGCCATTGGGCCCGAGCAGACCAAAAATTTCCCCGGGCGCGATCGCGAGGCTGAGATTGTCCACCGCGCGCAGTCGCACACCGCGCAAGCCCAAGGCGAAATCCTTGGTCAACCCGCTCAATTCGACCGCCGGTGAGCCTCCAGCCCTCATTTGATCACAAACCCGCTAAATTGAGCAGGTCGCGCCGCCGGGTACCGCTCGACCTTTCGCACGTAGCCATGCATCCGCTCGCTGACGGCCTCGATAAACGCAGCCACGACTTCCGGCTGGCCCTCGGCCTCGAGTTGCACGCGGCCGTCGGGCAAGTTTTCCACCCAGCCGGCGACCTCAAATTCGCGGGCGACTTGGAGCGTCGCATAGCGAAAACCGACCCCTTGGACTCGTCCGGTAAATATTGCCCGCTCGTGATGCACGTCAGCCATGTTGCGAACAAGGTAGCTGCGGCGCCGGATGGCGTTCAATCCGCAAAACACGCGAGATGAGCTCAGATTTGGATTTTAGTTTGCATTCCCGGAATCCGCCCGCTCATTTCCAGAGAACCTGATGAGTAACTTCAATTCTGACGGCCCCTCGGGCAACGAGTGGGAAGATCGCGGCGATCTCGCTTGGAACGAATTCGACTGGGAGCGTTACCTGCGCGAGCAGGACGAATCCATCGGCCGTTACCAAAAATTTTACGAAGCCTCCATCGACACGCCCGACCGCATCGACGCCGTCGCCGCCCAGATGGGCTGGAGCCTCGAAGACTGGACCGAAGAAGGCGGCGAAATCCCCGATTCCGACGACGACGAGGAAGACGACGAAGAAGAATTCCCCGACAAGGGCGACGTCTACACGCTGCACAAAAACCCGATTTTCATCGCCACCAAAGCGATCACCCACTCCCTGCAACACACGTGGTCACAAGCCGCCGGGGATGCGCATCAACTGCCCGCGCCGGTGTCACTGAGCCTACTGACCGCGCTGCATCGCGGCGAAGATCAGGCCATCCAGGCGATTCACGCCCTCGATTTCGGCGATTATGCGATGGCGATCAGTCTCTTTAAGCGCGCGCTCAACGTGCTCAACAGCACCTTCGCCTTACTCAATTCCGACGAAGCCGGTCGCCAACCTGCCGTCGTCGCGTTTCGGGTCTATGCGTTGCCCCGACTCTTTGATTTGCGCGAAATCTGGCTGCGCGTGATCAACGAATGCCGCGAAGAGCTCGAGCGTCCCGCCGACCCGGAAGACGACGAAGAGTGAGGATTTGGTCCGTTTAACGGACTAAGATGAGGGGAAGTTGAAAAACGCCTTGCCCTTCGGCGAGGTGCTTCATTGGTTAGCGAACTGCTTCGGAGAGGTGGCTGAGTGGTCGAAAGCAGCGCTTTGCTAAAGCGCCGTAGGTGTAAAAGCCTACCGGGGGTTCGAATCCCCCCCTCTCCGCCAGTTTCGACAGTTTAGCCAAGGCCGATTATGCGCCGGCTAAAATAATCGCTCACACAGTAGCGGGTAGTCTCACTTTCCCTGTCATCCTGAGCGTTCTGACGACCCCGCAGCGCAGCTCCCCCGGCGCCCTCGCCGGTGCCCAGAGAGTCGATCTACCAGACCTACGGCACCGCGTGAAGCGACGACACACCCGCCGCCGAGGGCAAGGCTACTTATGGCGCGCTTGATGACCACGAGACCGAGATCCGCGCCGCCCTCAAAGCCGATTTCCCCGAGCTGAAAGAGAAGCAGATCAAAGACCTGCTCGACGCCGACACTTGGCGCGCCCAGCTCGCGATTCTCCAAAAAGCTCGCCAGCTCCAGGCCAATCTCGTTGGCGCCCAGCAGGACGACTTCAACGGCTACGACTCCGCGCTCAAGGCCGCCGACCTCAAGCTCGACCCCGCTAAGAAAATACAGATCACCGCCGCTGTCTGCTGGAAAAACCCCGCCGCCGCCAAGGTCGTCAAAACCCTCCACCAGTCCAGCAAGCCCGACCCGATCCACAGCCGCTTCGCCGACGACGCAAAAATCCTCGAATACGAAGCCGACGGCGACCTCCGCGATTTCGAAAACGTCGCCCTCGACCCGAGCCAGACCGTCAACGCGCTCAACGAAGCGTATTTCAAAAAGGAAGTGCTGCCCCACGTGCCCGACGATTGGATCGACGCCAGCAAACGCGACCCGAAAGACGAC
>CAJAFD010000570.1 GCA_903938935.1 uncultured Opitutia bacterium | reverse complement strand
CGCGTTTTCCATCCCGGCTGGCAGCGCCGATTCCGCCCTGCTGGTGACTCTGCCACCGGGCGGTTATACGACCATCGTTTCCGCCGCCGATGAAGGCAGCGGCGTGGCTTTAGTCGAAGTTTACGAAGTGCGCTGATGCGATTGGCCAACCGGAAAACGGCATGAGGGGCCGCACAAATCTGAATTCGAGTTCGAGGGAGAGGATCAAACCCGCAGGCTGTTGAGAGTTCTGAGCGCGGTGCCCGAATGGCTTCGGGCTTGAATTTTTTTTGGATCAACTCTTCCAGTGGCTGATGACAAGCAAGACCCGCGTAGCACTATTGCAGCGACTCGATCCTTACTGGAAGATGGAAGCGGCCAATGTGCTGTTCGTGCCCCTCTTCATGCTGTGGCTCAGCGACGGTCAACTCAGCTGGATTGCGTTGGTGCCGCTCGCGGCGACGATGTTACTCCTGATAATCGGTGCGATTTATTGGCGGGGCAAGGTTCGGCAATTAAAGGGTACGGCGAGTAATTTTCCGGTATTATTGCGGGGGCTAGAAGTTTGGCGGAGGCCGGCTCTAGTGCTGACCCAGGCCGGTAGCGTTACCTGCCTGCTGGGTTGGATGGTGCCCGCTTGGTCGGCTGGATCAACTGACCGCTTGGTCGCCACTGGATGCGCGATCCTCTCCGTGCTCGAATACATTAATTACTACCACCGCCAGTTGCAGCACTTTGATAACCGCGAGGATTTCCGGCGGTTGCTCGCAGGCCGAGGATTTCGCCGATCCTGGCTAGCGCGTGATCTCGACAAGCTTAATGAAATGAAGGCGACACTCGAGTGAGCGGAGAGGCCGTCTTAAGGCTCGGTTCCGCTAGAAAATCTACGCAGGCCTAGGATCAATTTAGCAGCTTTCTGACGAGCCAAGTTTGCGACTTTGACGCAGCACGGATTACCCAGACTTTTCACCTATCCGTGCACCTAAACCATTCCAACCGAGTCCGCGGAGAGCGAAGCATGGTGCCCAGGGTGGGGGTCGAACCCACAAACCTTGCGGTGGTAGATTTTGAGTCTACTGCGTCTGCCAATTCCGCCACCTGGGCCTTGCTGCGAACCGCAAAGCTGGAAAACGCATCCGCCCGTGTCCACGTAAAATTTTCTTCCTCGGTTTTGAACGTCTAGGCTTACCCCGCGTCTTTCCCTCCGTTAGTTACCCGTTCTTTTTAGGATATTCATAGTTTATAGTTAAGTCGGTAAGGGCGCTCGGCCTCGCGGTCGGGCGCTCTTTCTTTTTGCCCTCGACCTGCCACCACCGCACGCGTCCGCTCTGCTCATGCCCGATTTCCGCGTCCACGCCACGCCTGCCCAGGCCGAACCCACGGAGCTCATCCTCTCCGCCGACGAATCGCACCACCTCATCGTCGTCAACCGCGCCGCCGCCGGCCACACCGTCGTCGCCTTCGACGGGCGCGGCTCCGAATGGATTTGCGAACTCACCGCCGCCGACAAACGCGCCGCTCGCCTCAAGGTGCGCTTCAAACAAAAACTCCAGCCGCTCCCCTTCTCCATCACACTCGGCCAAGCCCTCCCCAAAGGCGGCACGATGGATGACATCGTGCGCAAGGCCACCGAGATCGGCGCCACCCGCATCGTCCCGCTCGCCAGCGAACGCACCCAAGTCCACCTCGACGCCGAACGCTCCGATAAAAAAATCGAGAAATGGGCCCACGCCGCCCTCGAAGCCGCCAAGCAATGCGGCAATCCTTGGCTCCCTGAAATCACCCCGGTGCAAACCGCCACGGCTTTCATGGAATCGGCGCGCGGTTATGATTTAAAACTCATCGCCAGTCTCCAACCCGGCGCCAAGTCGCTCAAATCCGTGCTTGCTGCGACCACCGCCGCCTTAGGGCGATCGCCGCGCAGCGCGGTGTGGCTGGTCGGTCCCGAGGGCGACTTCACGCCGGCCGAACTCAGCATCGCGCGCTCGGCAGGTTTCGAACCGATCACGCTCGGGCCACTTGTCCTGCGTTGCGAGACCGCGGCCGTTTACGCGCTCAGTGTATTGAGTTACGAACTACAAAACTAATCATCGGTTTGAAGGCGAGGCGCCCCAGCGGTCGCGCCCCACCCTCGATCTCAACCGCGCCCTCAGTTCCGGTAATCGAGGGCCGGTTTGCGGTCGCCGATCAAGGCTTCGTATTTGAACTCCGCGCCGCCGCGCCGTTTGGCGAGTTCGGCTTTACCTTGCGCGATGAGTTCGGGTTTCTGGAAAAGATCGACGGCGGTGAGTGCGATGGTTTTCGCAGCGACGACCATGCCTTTAAGCGCGATCGAGGTGCCGCCACACGCCACGGCTTGCCAGCTGTGCGCCGGCGTGCCGGGCACCCACGTCGCCGCGGAGAGTCCGGTCGTAGGCACCGTCCAGCTCACATCGCCGACGTCGGAGGAGGCCGAGCCGGTCGCATCGGGATTCAAGGGCTGCACCATCGCGGCCGTCTCGATGGCCGGCGGTTTACCGTAGAGGGTACGGGCGAGTTTATCGGCGAAAACTTTTTCTTCGTCGTTATAAGTCACGCCGCCGACGGTCACGAGGTTCGCGTGCATCGCGCGCGCGAGGGGCTCGTTGGGTAAAATCTCATACACGCCGCCGATGACTTCCCAATCGACCGTCGTGCCCGTGCCCATCGCGGCACCTTGCGCGGCTTTTTCCATGCGCGACCACACGTCTTGCAGGATCTGGCGGCTGGGGCTGCGCGCGTAATAAAACACTTCGGCAAACGCCGGCACGACGTTGGGCGCCTCGCCGCCTTTGGTGATCACGTAGTGGATGCGCGTGCTGTCAGGCACGTGTTCGCGCATCATGTTCACCATATAATTCATCGACTCAACGCCATCGAGCGCGGAGCGACCGCGCTCCGGCGCCGCGGCCGCGTGCGAGGCGACACCACGGAAACGAAATTTACCCGACTTGTTCGCGAGCGTGCTGCCGAGGCTGACGGCGTTCTTATCGCCCGCGTGCCAATGCAGCATCGCGTCTACGTCGTTAAATAAACCCGCGCGCACCATGTAGACTTTGCCGGAGCCACCTTCTTCGGCGGGCGTGCCGTAGAAACGAATCGTACCTGCCTGTTTCGTGGCCTCCATCCAATGTTTCACCGCGACCGCCGCCGCCGCCGAGCCCGCGCCAAAGACGTGGTGCCCACATGCGTGTCCTGCGATCTGGCCCTCGATAGGTTTGCGCTCCGGCACCGCCGCTTGCGAGACGCCGGGCAACGCATCGAACTCGCCCATGATCCCGATAATCGGATGCCCGCTGCCGAAACTCGCGACAAACGCCGTCGGGATCCCCGCGACGCCCGCCTCAATCTTAAAACCTTCTTTAGCCAACTGCGCCTGTAACAGCGCCGAACTCTTCGTCTCCTTGAAGCCGACTTCAGCATAACCCCAGATCTTCAAGGCGATGTCTTCGTACGCCGCTTTTTGCGCTTGGATGTGTTCGACCAGTTCTGGCTTGGTCGTCTGCGCCACCACCGGCGAGATCACGCCCACCATAGCCACCGATGTTAAAACCAGGGAAAACAAAGACGCTAGGTATGATTTCATAGGGGATTATTTATATGTCAGGTGTTTCGCGGAGTATATGGCTACACCGTCTGCCTCATCGGCAAATGCAATTCCAATAAGAACCTGATAATAGATAGGTTCACCAATAGTAGCCATTGATAAATTCAAAGAACGTGACCAAGATTTAACCGAATTGGCTCAAAATGAGCTAAACGGGACCTCTCCAATGACTTCGTTTATATCACTTTTCCCACCAAACCGTATGAACCTAACGAATAGTAAGTCCCACAATCCGAACCGGACCACCACCCTGGCCCTGCTCGCAGCGCTGCTGCTCACGCCGCTCGCCGCCCAAACCGTCGCGCCCGCACCCGTTGCCCCCGCGACCGACGAAAAAGTTGTCGTCCTCGAGGCCATGTCCGTCACCGGCTCCAACATCAAGCGCATGGACATCGAGAAGGTGCTCCCGGTCACCATCATCAGCCAAGACTCGATGACGGCCCGCAACGCCCTCACCCCGATCGACCTCATCACCGCGCTTCCCCAGCTCACCAGCGTGCCCTTCAATGAAGCCTCCAACGGCGGTGCCACTGCGCGCGGTGACGTCGCGACGGTCGCCCTTCGCGGCATCGGCTCCGGCGGCACCTTGCTGCTGCTCAACGGCCGCCGCATCGCCCCCCACCCGCTCACCGCCAGTGACTCCACCAGCGGCAACGGCTTCTCGCCCAACGCCAATCAACTTCCCACCCAAGGCATCGACCACATCGACGTCCTCCGTGATGGCGCCTCCTCTGTTTACGGCTCCGACGCCGTCGCCGGTGTGTTGAACTACATCATGCGCCAAGATTTCCGCGGCACCGAACTGCGCATGCGCTACGGCCAACCTGAATACCGCGGCGGCGCCAGCGGCTCCGCCACCCTCACCTACGGCACCGACTTCGCCCAAGGCAAAGGTCGCTTCCTCACCAACATCGACTACCTCTACCGCCAGGAAATCAACCTGCGCGACCGTAGCTTCTCCGCCAGCGCCAACCACACCAAAGTCGCCCCCGCGCCGTTTAACGCGCTCGGCTCCGGCTACGACGGCCGCTCCGCCGTGCTCTGGCCCACCTACCGCCTCGGCGCCAACGCCACCAGCGGCACCACCCGCTACTTCCGCCCCCTCACCGGTCCGGACAGCGTGCCGGCCGACACCACCGTCGCCCCCACGCGCGCCGCCAATCCCGAGGCCTTCAACGACATCAACCTTTACCAACAAGGTTCCCCACGAAGCGCCCGTCTCAGCACCTACAGCAGCTTCGAATACGACCTGAGCAACCGCATTACTGCCTTCGGTGACCTCACCTATTACCACGCGAAGTCCGACCTCATCCGTCAGCCCATCGCGCTCAACTACCCGGGCGCCGACAGCCTCGTCATCCAAAACATGTCGGTTAACAACCCGTTTAATCCCTTCGGCTCGCGCTACGTGAACGCCACCGGCGCCGCCAATACCGATGGCACGGCCCGCATCGTCGGCACCCCGCAAGCCATCACGATTCTGACCGGCAACACCAAAGACATAGGGGCAGAACACGTGCAGGTTAACTCCAATATGGTCCGCTTCGTCGCCGGCCTCCGCGGTAAATTCGGTTCCACCTGGAGCTGGGAAACCGGGGGCCTCTTCACCAAGGCCTGGACGAACGATCTCTCCCTCAATGCCGTCCGCGAAAGTCTCCTCCGCGACGCGCTCGGCCGCACCGACGCCACCGCTTACAACCCCTTCGGCTACACCTTCAAGGTCGTCGGCAACTCCGTCGTCACCGACAAACCCTACACCAATCCCAGCGAGGTCGTAGAATCCTTCCGCACCCAATTCCGCCGCGAAGGCTACAGCGCCATCGGCAGCGTCGACCTGCGTGTCGGCGGCGAGCTTATCGACATCTGGAGCGGAGCCATCTCCCTCGCGGGCGGCGGCGAATTCCGCAAAGAACAATTTAAAGATTATCGTCCTCCCTACATCGGCCTCAATCCCGCCAACTCGGGCCTGAACACCAACGACAACGATCTCCTCACCGCCTCCGCCGCGCCTGATTCCAACGGCTCACGCACCGTAGCCAGCGCTTACCTCGAGACGATCATCCCGCTCGTCGCGCCCAAGAACAACATCCCGCTCGTCAAATCCTTCGAAGTCACCGGCTCCGGCCGCTTCGAGCGCTACAGTGATTTCGGCAGCACCACCAAGCCCAAGGTCGGCATCAACTGGAAACCGCGGGACGGCATCATGGTCCGTGGCTCTTACAACCAAGGCTTCACCGCCCCGAACTTGCCCACGCTCTACGCTCCCCGCCGTTTCACCGTCGACTCCCTTCCAGGCACCATCGACCCGTATCGCCAAATTGCCACGGCGGAAGGCGCGTATGTCCAACGCAACTACTCGCTCGGCAACGCCAACCTAAAGCCCTCTACCTCCGTCGGCCGCAGCGCTGGTATCGTGCTCGATATACCCAAGATCAAGGGCCTCTCCGTCACGGCCGACTACTGGCAAATCAGCCAATCCGACAACATCGGCGCCCTCACGAGCGCCCAGATCTTGAACGCCGATAACGTCGCGCTCCAAGCCTACACCCAAGCGCAAATCGCCTCCGGTAAAGCCGTCGGCACGATTGATACCGGTAGCGGCACCTCTGCCTATAAAGGCTCCGCCGCCGTCGAGCGCGCGGCCGTCACCGCCGCCGATACCGCCGCCTTCGCCGCCTACAACGCTGGCAAACCTGCGTCCCAACAACTCGCCACCGTCGGCCGCATCATCTCCCGCAGCGTTACCTTTGAAAATCTCGCCAAAGGCTACGTCTCCGGCTGGGACTTGGGCTTGAACTACATCGCGCCCACCCTCCCCATCGGCAAATTCAACTTCAATGCCGATTGGAGCTACGTCGCCCGCAGCTTCACCACCCGCAACATCCCGGGCTCGGCTGCGATCACCAACGAGCGCCTCGACGTCGACGGCACCACCCGTTGGCGCGGCAACTTCACCGTCGGCTGGCGCAAGGGCGCCTGGAACGCGAGCTTCAGCGGCTACTACATCGGTAGCTACCGCGAAAACTCCGCCGGCTCCACGATCACCGCCACGCAATACGCCAGCCTCAACAACCCGAACTATATCAGCAAATACTTCGACGGCGGCGCTTACGCCTACCGCTACATCGTGCAGGACTCGATCACCTACAACGCATCGGTTAAATACTCCTTCAAGAAAGATGCGCCCAAGCTCCTCCGCGAAACCGCGATTCGTCTCGGCGTGATCAACCTCCTCGACAAAGAGCCACCGCTCACCTCCGGCAACTTCGGTTACTCCTCGTCCGTTTATACCAGCCTCCTCGCGGGCCGCACCTGGACACTCGACATCACCAAGCGCTTCTAAGCTGAGCTTCGCTTAAAACGTCTTCCCCTCACCAGGGCCGGTCTCATGACCGGCCCTTTTTTGCGTCCTCCCTGACGCCCTCACACCCTTTATTCCAAGTTGACCGCGTCTCTAACGACTCGGACCCGCGCCCGTTTTTTTCGCCCAATTCCTTCACCTAGACTAAGCCCCGCCATTGTGTTTCGCCCAAAACTGCTACATCTATCCCAACGTCCCTTGAGCCCTATGCCCACGCGCCGCACTTTTTTTATCGTCCTACTCGTATTGAGTCTTCTCAGCCAGTTCACCGCCGTCACCGTGATGGCCGCCGAGCCCGCCCCTGCCACCTATCTCAACGCCAGCTTCAACCGCCTCGCCGGTTACACGTTTCCCGAGATCAATGAAGAGGACCCCGTCAAACTTGCCGCCCTCTACAACGCGGAGATCCCCGCCGACATCAAAGCCCTCGACGGCAAGAAGACGGTCATCAGCGGTTTCATGCTTCCGGTAAAGGTGAACAAAGGCGTCGTCACCGAAATGCTTCTTATGAAAGACCAGACATCGTGCTGCTACGGTGCGACGCCTGGCTTGAACGACTTCGTTATCGTCCGCCTGCCCGAGGGCAAAGGAAAGCTCATGGTCGACACGCCCATCTTCGTCTACGGCACATTGAAAGTCGGGGCCGTGGTGGAAAACGGCTTCCTCTCCGGCGTCTACCAACTCGACGGCGAGAGCATGAAGCTCTGAGCGCCGGCCGCTAGGTGCGGCGAGACTGTAGGGGCGCGCCGAGGTGGACTCGTTTTACCCTTTTTCGATGCGGGGTGAGGGCACCCCGCCCACACTCAGACCCTTCTACTCATGTAGGCGGGGTGCCCCCACCCCGCTT
>CAJAFD010000569.1 GCA_903938935.1 uncultured Opitutia bacterium | reverse complement strand
CGGGCGGTCTGCCCGTTTTCCCTCTTTTTTATAAAACCCCGCGTGCCTTCCGGCCGCGGGGTTTTATTTTTTATCGCCAGCGCCGCCGCCGTATTCACCTCGCTGATCGCGGTCTTGGTTAAAAATTGAACCCTCGCACGCAGAACGAGTTTGAACTTCGCGCGCCGCCCGACGTGCATGGTGCACCTTCCCGCTGTGGTGCCTCCTCTCGCCAACGTCCGCCGTCATTTTTTGCCTTGGGCCGTGCCGTTGCTACCGCAGGCCGTCGCATGGCTCGCGCGGGACTGGACCGGCTCGGGGCCGTTGGATCTTTCGTCGTGGCTCGTCGTCGTCCCCACGCGCCAAGCGGGACGCCGCTTGCGCGAGGCGCTCGCCGAACACGCCGCCACGCGTGGCCAAGCCGTGTTTCCGCCCCGCGTCGTCACGCCCGAATTGCTCGTCTCGCAGGCGGTCGGAATCGGCACGCCGACGGCGAACCGCCTGGAATCGCTTCTCGCTTGGACCGAAGTCTTGCGCGCCGTGGATTTGGCCGAGGTGCGCGCGGTGTTGCCCAACGATCCGCCCGCGCGCGATTTCGCGTGGGCGCTCAGTCTCGGGCGCGAGTTGGCGCGTCTCCAATCCACGCTCGCTGAAGGCGGTTGGCGCCTCAGCGATGTCGCCGCGCGCGCGGGTGAAACGTGTCCGGAGCTCGAGCGCTGGCGTGAACTCGGCGAACTCGAACGCCGACACGCCGCGCGTTTGGCGGAGCTCGGTTTAGTCGACGCGCAAGCCGCGCGCATTGAGGCGACGCGCGCGCCGACGCCCGCGGGAGATTTCGCGCACATCGCAGTGATCGGAGCGCCTGATCCGTTGCCTCTGGCGTTGCGCGTGCTCGCGGCGCACGCGGCGACGTTGCCCGTGGATGTCGTGGTTTATGCGCCGGAAAATGAGGCGGAAAATTTCGATGGTTGGGGGCGTCCGCAGGCGGCGGCGTGGGCGGCGCGCGAGTTGACGATCGCTGAATTTGGCGAGCGCGTGCGCGTGTGCGCTGATCCCGCTGAACAAGTCGCCCGCATCACCGCGCTCGCACAAGCGACGCCGGAGCCGGAGACGATGCTCGGCATCGGCGTGGCCGATCCTGAGTTGTTGCCGCTCTTGGAAAAAGCCTGCGCGCGCGTGGGCATCGCGGCGTTTAATCCCGAGGGCCGGGCGCGGCGGCACGATGGATTATATCCGTTGCTCGCGGCGCTGGCGGATTTTGCGGCGGTGCCGGATTTTGCGGCCGTGACGACGTTGGCGCGCTGTCCGGATATTTTGGAATGGCTCCGCGCGCGGGCCGATGGGCGTTTTTCCGCGGCGAAATGTTTGCGCGAGCTCGATCAATTAGGTGCGGACCATTTGCCGCCGACGTTGGCGGCGGCGCGGGCGCACGCGGCCGGGTTTCCCGCCGTCGAGCCGGCGCTGGCGGCCTTGGCGGAGTTACGGGCGACGCTCACGCGTGGCCGTTTTCCGAGCAACGCGGCCGCGGCATTGATGGAACTCTTCGCGGGCCGCGAACTCGAGGCGGCGGGCGTGCTCGCGGAATCCGCCGAGGCGTGGATGGCGCAGCTGCGCGAGATCGAGCAGGCGTTGGCTCGCGACGGTGCGGTGGCGTTAACCGCGACCGAGGCCTGGCAACTGGCGCTGGGAGCTTTTGCGGATGAAGTGCGCACCGGGGAACGGCCGGCTGGCGCGATCGATCTGCTCGGTTGGCTGGAACTGCTCTGGGACGACGCGCCGCATTTGGTGGTCGCGGGGTTCAACGACGGGCGCGTGCCCTCGGCGATTGTGGGCGATGTGTTCTTGCCGGAGACGCTGCGCGAACGGCTCGGTTTGAAGCGGAATGCGGAGCGTTTTGCGTGTGATGCGTACCTGCTCGCGGCGATCGCGGCGGCGCGGGGGAACGCGAATGGTCGATTGGATATTTTGCTGGGCAAAACCACGGCCGCGGGTGATCCGCTGCGGCCCTCGCGGCTCTTGTTGCGCTGCGCGGATGCGGCTTTGCCCGAGCGCGTCACGCAATTATTTCAGCCGGTCGCGGCAGCGCGGCCGAGCCCGCCCTGGGCGCGCGCGTGGCAATTGCGCCCGCGGGTGGCGGCGGCCCCGACGCAGTTGTCGGTGACGGCGTTCCGCGACTGGCTCGCGTGTCCGTTTCGGTTTTATCTGAAACACGCGTTGCACCTGAAGCGCGTGGAGCCCGAAAAAGCGGAACTCAACGCCCTGGATTTCGGGATTTTGATGCACGAAGCGTTGCAGCAACTCGGCCAAGAACCAGCGCTGCGCGATTGCGTCGATGCGACGCAGCTCAGTGATTTTTTGATCGAGCGATTCGAGCGGATCGTGCGCGGGCGCTACGGCGCGGAACTGACCTTGCCGCTCGTGGTGCAATGCGAAGCCGCGCGGCAACGCTTGCGCGCCGCGGCCGAAGTCGAGGCGCGCGAGCGGGCCGCTGGCTGGCGCACGGAGCACGTGGAATGGGAAATCGAAGTGGTGATCGGCGGCTTAACCGTGAAAGGAAAAATTGATCGGATCGATCGCCACACCGATGGCCGCGTGCGCGTCCTCGATTATAAAACCGGCGACAAAGCGAGCGACCCGATCGCGGCGCATTTACGCTCGGTGCGTGAGGATGAGTTGGATCGGCCCGCGTGGTTGCGCAAGAACGCGACCGAGGGAAAATCGCGCGCGTGGGTCGACTTGCAGTTGCCGTTGTACCGGCTGGCGGTCGCGGCGACCTGGGGCGACGCGGTGGCGTGCGGGTATTTTAATTTGCCGAAAGCGGCCGGTGAAACCGCGGTGAAGTTGTGGGACGATTTTTCACGGGAAACGCAGGCCTCGGCGGAAGCGTG
>CAJAFD010000568.1 GCA_903938935.1 uncultured Opitutia bacterium | reverse complement strand
TGGAGGTTGCGGCTGGGAAGGTCGCGAAAGAAATCGAGATCGAATTTTTTGGACAGCGGTTCGGCGTGGGCCGAAGTGATGCTCGACGCGTTGAAGACGGTGAGCGCTATAGCGATGGCAAGAAGTCGGAGCGAAAATTGAAATAGCAGCGTTGGCGTGGACATTTGTGGGGAAATTAAAATTCGGCGGACTCAGTCTACGACGCGCAGCGGGCGGCGGATCATGACGTTGACCAGTTTGCCGGGGAGGATGTGACGTTCGAGCAGCGGCAAGACGGCGTCGCGTTTTTGAAAACGGGCCTCGTCGGCGCCGCGCGCGATGCGCTCGATCGAGCCGGGAATTTCCGGAGTCGAAGTGGTTTCATCGCTGAAGAGCGCAGATTTTTCGACGATCGCAAGACACAGGCCATCGCGTGGACGGTCGTCACGCATCGCTGCGAGGTAGGCATCGAAACTACGCAAGGTAGCCGCGGCGATCACGGCAGGGCGACCGGTGAGATCATCGAGTGCGGGGCCGGGGGCGAGAATGATCTCCAAGGTTTTGCCGGCCCAATTGGGATCGATGGACAAGGTGATGATTTCGCGGTGGGCGTCGCCTTGAAAATTCCGCCAAGCGAGGGTGGCGGTGATCGTCTCACCGGCGCGCACGGTGGCGCGGGAGAGCTGGAAGACATCAATATTAACCGCGGGATGGGCGGTGAGAGCTTCGACGGTGAAGCGGAGCGAGCTGGGGAAAATTTTCACGTAGGGATTTTGCAGGTCTTGGGCGAGGCTGCGGACGAATTGGTTGAGACCTTGGGCGAAGGCCTGGGGACCGGCATGGAGCGTGCGGGCCGTGAGGGTTTGAGTCGGAGAAAAGGCGATGTTGCTGGTGATGCGGAAACCTTGCGCGAGCGCGCCGTCGTTGGAACCGACGATCGCTTGCGTGAGTCCGGCCGCGATTAAGGCCGGCGTGAGTTGGGTGTGGCGGGCGACTTGAAAACGGAGCGTGCGAGAAGTGGGGCTCGTGGGTGAGACCGTCACTTCGACGGCGGTCATGGCGGGCCCGGGGCCAAGCGTACCCGAGACGGCGGAGAGACGATCTTGGGTGATCATACCGATGATCGCGCCGGTGTTGGCGATTTTAACGGAGGTGAGATTCGATGGCAGGATCGTGACGATCTCGGCGGCGCACAGCGGAAGTTCGACGTCGCCTAGGGCAAGCATCGGATGGCCGAAGGCAGTAATGCGTCGCCCATCGACACGAGAAACGGTGCCGGTGCCCGCGATCGTGATGTCCCCGGTCGCCAAAGCGACGGCAATGGCAGAACCTGCGCGCAACGGTGCGGTTGGCGTGCTCGCGGTGGCGACAGAGGCCGCGGCAAGAGTGCTGCCGCCGAGCGCGGTCGCGTTAAGGCCAAAGGCGGCAAAATGGGGTGCGATGAGATCGACCACCGCCGGCGAAAGTCCGCTCAACGTGAAGGCCGGTTGGAGCGGCGTGTAAGTCGAGTTAACCGAATTGTCGGCCGAAGCTGGATTGTGCGCAGTGACGGGGTTGACTCGAATTTTGGCGGGCGTCAGATCGGGTTTATCTCGGACTTCGGCGAGGTCAGCGGCTGGCGTGAAGCCGGCGTAGCGCACCGTTTCAAAGCGTTGAATTTGGTAGCTGAGCGCTCCAGCGAGTTTGCCGTCGATATATAGTGGACTCCCGCTCATGCCGGCGACAGCACCCATGTTTTGAACGCGAGGATCGGTGAGTTGGCAGACAATAAGCGATTTGCCGGGACCAAGGGCGTTGCGCACCACGCCCGTCACTTCGACATCAAAGGGTTCAGGCTCGGTGCCGCGGAAGACAGTCCAGACCTGGCCGCGTTGGCCGGGACGGAGTTCGTCGAGGGACACGGTTGCGACCGCGGGCATAGCCGCGAAGGTCGGGACGGATAGAAACGCCAAAAAAACGAGCAACCAGCGTTGGCGCAGAATAAAAGGCGGGAGAAGAAGAAACATGTTAGAGGCTACGCAGGGCCGCACTGATGACATCGCAGGCGCGGTCGATGGCGGCACCTTCATGAGCGGTGCTGAGGAAGTAAGCTTCGTAGGCGCTGGGCGGCAGATAAACGCCGCCGTCGAGACAGGCGCGGAAGAACCGACCAAAGAGCGCAGCGTCGGAGGTGAGCGCGCTGTCGTAATCGCGGATCGGGGTCGCAGTAAAAAACACGCTGAACATGGAGCCGCGTTGCGGGACTTGGACAGGAATACCTTTGGCTTTTGCGGCGGAGAGCACGGCTTCCCGGACTTGCTGGCCGAGCGCATCAAGACGGGCGTAAGGATTCAATTCTTCCAAGAGCCGCAGGCTCGCGATGCCAGCGGAAAGCGCGAGAGGGTTGCCCGAAAGCGTGCCGGCTTGGTAAACGGGACCCAGCGGCGCGAGGTGATCCATGATGTCGGCTCGGCCGCCAAATGCGCCCACGGGCAAACCACCACCGATGATTTTGCCGAGGGTCGTCAGGTCGGGCGTGATGCCTTCGAGTTGTTGGACGCCGCCGAGCGCGAGGCGGAATCCCGTCATGACTTCGTCAAAGATGAGGAGCGCGCCGTGTTGAGTGCAGAGCTGGCGAACGGCGGCGAGATAGCCGGGGTCGGCGGGGATGAAGCCGACGTTGCCAATGTAGGGTTCGAGGATGACGCCGGCGATTTGATCGGGATGGGCGGTAAACGCAGCGGCGAGGGCAGCGGCGTTGTTAAAAGGGAGTACGATGGTCTCGCGGGCGAAACTAGCGGGGATGCCGGCGCTATCAGGGTGCCCGTGCGTCAAGGCGCCGGAACCAGCTTTGATGAGCAACGAATCCGAATGACCGTGGTAACAGCCGGAAAACTTGATGATTTTATCGCGTCGCGTGAATCCGCGGGCGAGTCGCACGGCGGACATCGTGGCCTCAGTGCCGCTGCTGGTCATGCGGACTTTTTGAATCGAGGGCACGAGCCGCGTGATGAGCTCAGCCATTTCGACCTCGTAGGGATTGGGCGTGCCAAAGGAGGTGCCGCTTTCGAGCGCGGTGGCGATGGCAGCTTTAATGCGCGGGTGATTGTGGCCGTGGATCGCGGGCCCCCACGTGCAGACAAAGTCGATGAGTTCGCGGTCGTCGGCGGTGATGAGCGTCGCGCCCCGCGCGGCCTTCACGTAAAAGGGCGAACCGCCAACCGAGCGGAAGGCGCGGACTGGCGAGTTGACGCCGCCGGGGATGAGTTGGAGCGCGCGGGCGAAAAGTTGATCTGATGTTTGGGACGACATGACGTGGCGCGGGCAGCAGGTGAACGTTTAGCTCACGTATTTCTGCACGATGGGGATGCGGCGGCCGACGCCGAAGGCGAGGGGCGTGATCTTGAGGCCGGGAGCGGACTGCTTGCGCTTGTATTCGTTGAGATCGACTTTGCGGGCGATGTCGTTGACCACGGTTTCAGCGAAACCTTGCGCGATGAGGTCGCGGCGGGACAGGCCTTCTTCAACGTAGCCGCGCAAGATGGCGTCGAGTTGTTCGTAGGGCGGGAGGCTGTCTTGATCGACTTGGCCGGGCCGAAGTTCGGCGGAGGGCGGCTTCTCGATGGTGTTGACGGGGATGATCTCGCGGTTGCGGTTGATCCAGCGCGATAGGGCGTAGACCTGCATCTTAAACACGTCGCTGATGACGGCGAGGCCGCCACACATGTCGCCGTAGAGCGTGCAGTAGCCAACGGCCATTTCACTTTTGTTGCCGGTCGTCAGAAGCAAGGCGCCAAATTTATTCGAGAGCGCCATCATAAGGACGCCGCGGGTGCGGGCCTGGATGTTTTCCTCGGTCACGTCACGAGCGAGTCCCTTGAAGATGGGTTCCAAGGAGTGTTCGGTCGCTGCGACGGCGTCGGCGATCGCGATGGTCTCGAAGCGGATACCGAGGTTGTCGGCGAGGATGCGGGCGTCGTCGCGCGAGTGTTGCGAGGAAATGGAGGAGGGGAGCGAAACACCGATGACGTTTTGCGGGCCGAAAGCTTCTGCGGCGATCACGGCGACGAGCGCAGAGTCGATGCCGCCACTGAGCGCGATGAGCGCTTTTTTGAAACCGGATTTTTGCGCGTAATCCCGTAGCCCCAACACGAGGGCTGCGTAAATATCAGCGAGTTCGGCTTGTTGAAAGCTGGGCGCGGGCACGGTACGAATGTTGGTATCAACGACGCGGATTTCTTCTGTGAACGCGGCCAGGCCCGCGGTGATACTACCGTCGGATTGAGCCACGAGACTACGACCGTCGAAGATGAGTTCGTCGTTGCCGCCGACAGCGTTCACGTAGGCGACGGGGCAACCGAGGGCGCGGGCTGAGTCGGTGACTATTTTTGTGCGAACATCGCCTTTGCCGTGGTGCCAAGGGCTGGCCGAGAGATTGACCATGAGGTCGCACTTCATCGCGGCGAGTTGGGCCACGGGGTCGAGGCCGTGATAAAGGCGGCGCGTGCTGACCATCGGGTGCGTCCAAATATCTTCGCACAGCGTGATACCGATTTTTTTACCCTGATGAATCACGACGGTGGGCGCGGTGGCAGGCTCGAAGTAGCGGTCTTCGTCAAAGACGTCATAGGTCGGCAACAGGCACTTGTGTGCGGTGGTGACGATCTGGCCGCGGTGGCAAAAGGCGGCAGAGTTGTAGAACGCGCGGCCGTGTCCGGAAGTGTTGAGCGTGACGGTGCCGACGATGGCCGGTACGTCGCCGATGGCGGCGGCGATTTCAGCCATAGAATCCACGACGTCGGGCACGAAGCGCCGTTTCAAAAGCAAGTCGCGGGGCGGATAACCGCAGGCGATGAGCTCGGGGAAAACGACGAGCTCAGCGCCTTGGGCGACGAGCGCGGCATAAGCAGCGAGAATTTTACGGCGATTGCCGGTGAGATCACCGACGGTCGGATTAAGCTGGGCGAGGCCGAGACGCATGGAAGTTACGAGACGAAAAGCCTGTGGAGCATTTGGCGAGGCGCAACTCGCAAGGCTTGCAGGTTTCCCATAAGGCGCACTTTGTTGCGAACATGTACGCGTTTCGATTTTTCCTCGTTTTCGCCACGTTGGCGGTCGCAAATCGCATCTCCGCCCAGACGGAACCGCTAACACTGGCGCAGGCCTTAGGCGCAGTCGAAGGCGTTAACGTCACGGTGCTTTTAAGTCGCGAGTCTGCGGCGCAGGCCTTGGAGGCTTCGAATCAGCAGCGGGTCGGTCTCATGCCCATCGTGGGATTGAGCGGTAATCAAAAACGCACCGAAGCGGTTTCAGTTACGAGCAGCGGCGCTCTGACGCAGACCCCCGCGACCAATCGCTTCGACGGAAAGCTCACGGGCAACCTCGCGGTTTTGAATCCGCAGCAACTATCGGCCTACAAAGCCTCGCGCGTCGGTATCGCGGTAGCGCAGGCAGATTATCAAGCGACGTTGCAAACCGCACTGACTTCCGTGGCGCAGACGTTTTTCGCGCATTTGCGAAATCTCCGTCGCATCGAAGTTTTAGACGCCAACACCGCGCGCGCCAAAGCACTCGTGGATCTCGCGCTCAACCAATTGAGCGCCGGCGTGGCGACGCAGATCGATGTGACCCGAGCGGAATCCCTCCTCGCGCAAGCCGATCAAGCTCGCTTACAACAAGACACCGTCGTCTACCAAAGCGCGGTATTGTTGCAGCGCTTATTGGATTTAGATCCCGCGCGCCGTTTGGCCTTGGCCGATTTCGAGGTGCGGCGCGTGAACGCCGGCAACTTTGCCGACGGCTTCGAGCAGACGACGTTCGCCAAACGCGCCGATTGGCTCCGCGCGCAAAAGGCCGTCGAGCAGTCAAAGGTCGATGTTCAAACCGCGAAATTTCAACGCCTGCCCGCCCTCGGTCTTAGCGGCGAATACGGCTACGCGGCCGCCGAGGTTCTAGACAATGCCAACAAGCAAGCCTGGTTCGCCGGCGCGACGTTGACGGTTCCGATTTTCGACGGTTTTAAAAGCGGCGCCGACCGGCGCGCCGCGCTTTCGCGGCAACGTGCCCAAGCCGTGCGCTTGCATAATCTCGAACTGCAAATCTCCGCTGAACTTCGACTCGCGCAACAAGACGCGAGCTCACGTTTCGCCCAAATCGCCGTCGCGGAGAAAAGCCTGCACCTCGCCGAGCAAGAATTGGAGCTCGCGCAAAAACGTTTCCAACAAGGCGTCGCCGATAATCGCGAAATCATCGAAGCGCAGAATCGTCTCGCGATCGCCAGCGACGGCCGCGTCGAAGCGATTTACCAATATAATCTTAGCCGCGTCGAACTGGCCCGCGCCAAGGGCGACGTGCGCGGCATCCTCGCGGAGCGCGTGGAATGAGCGCTGCGCCGATGTTGATCCTTGCTTCGGCCTCGCCGCGTCGGCGGGAGTTGCTCGCGCAACTCGGAGTGAACTTCACCGTCGTGACGGCCGCGGTGACCGAGCACGAAGATCCCGCGACCGATCCGCGCATCATGGTCGCGCACAATGCCGCGCTCAAAGCCGATTGGGTCGCGGCGCGGCATCCTGAGGCGCTCGTGCTTGGGGCCGATACGACGGTTTTTCTGGAAGGCGCGGCGTTGAATAAACCCGCCGATGCTGTCGAAGCGCGCGCGATGTTGCGGCGTTTGAGTGGTCGCACGCACACGGTGTTTACCGGTTTGGCGTTGCGGCGCGTCTGCGATGGACTGCGCATCGATGAAGGCGAGTCGAGCGAAGTGACGTTTAAGTCTTTCGGTGACGAGGTGATCGAAGCCTATCTCGGCCGCGTGCATACGCTCGATAAAGCCGGCGGCTACGGCATCCAAGATCAGGCCGACTTGATCGTGGAGCGGTACGCAGGGTCGTTGTCGAATATCATCGGACTGCCCTTAGAAACTACGAAACAAATTTTGACCCGGTGCGGTCTGCTGCCCTGAATGATTCGCAGCCTTCCTGAAGCCCAGCGTCCATGAGCACCCTTTTAAGCGAGCCGCCACCGACCCGTTCACGCCGGGCTTTGCCGCGGTTGTCGACGAACCCCGAGGTGCGCTCGATCCAAATCGGAGTCATCGGCACGCTCGTGTTGCACCTGCTGCTCTTTGTGGCAGCTCCGTATTTGTTGAAAGTCGCGCCAGAGTCCTTGGTGCCGCGCACGCCACCGCCGCAAACCTTCAGCATCGAGATGGCGCCGGAGGAGTTTGAAGCGCCGAAGCCGCCACCCAAGCCGCTGCCCTCGAAGTTCGTGGAGGCCAATCCTGACGCGCCGGATAATCCGCCCGATAAGACGAATAATTTCAGTTTCATGAACCAGCAGGTCGCGCAGGAGAAGCCGACGCCCAACGGCAAGAACGACATGCCTGCGCTCGATGGGAAAAAAGACATTCAATCCACGCAGATCGTCGACGGCCAACTCACCAAGCCGCAGGAATCGGTGCCGATGGCGCCACCGGTCGAGGTCGCCGCCAAAGACGCGCCGCAGGAAGCAGCAAAGCAGGAACAAAATCCGCTCTCGGGTTTTGAGAAGAAAGAAGGCGACAACGCTGATGCCTTTGGCAGCAACATCGCTAAATTTGTCGAGGGCGCCAAGGCCGTGCCTGAGCGCGTTGAAGGCATCAAGAATGCACCTTTGCTTCAAGGCGCGCAGGCAAGCACGCCCAAGATCGATCGCCAGAAACCGCAGCCCCGTCCCGTGCTACAAAAGCAGCAGGTGCGTCCCGGTATTTTCTCGGACAACAAATTCGGCACGATGAACATCGGCCCGACCGCGGTCGATGCGCG
>CAJAFD010000567.1 GCA_903938935.1 uncultured Opitutia bacterium | reverse complement strand
GGCGCGGCGGGAACCGTCGTAGGTGAAGAACACGTGTTGCCAATCGCCGTTGGGGAGGACGTCGCGGGAGACTACAGTGAGGGCGCGACCGGCGGGGCCGTCGGCGAGGTTGATAACGAGGCGGTTTTTCTCGATGTAAATTTCCCAGCCGCGGCCCGGGCCTTTTTCCGGCGATTGATAACGCGAGAGCAGCGTGCCGTCGCCGGTGCCGCCGCCGCCGGGTTTGGCGCGGGGCATGAACCAGCCGCCAGCGGAAAAAGCATCTTGGGCGTCGACGTCACCGGTGCGGCCGAGGGGCAGGCGGGTGAAAATATCGAAGCGCACGCTGGGCCAGAACCACGAAGATTCGCCCCAGACGAGGGGATTGGTATCGGCCTTGAACGTGGCGGGCAGGGAGGTGCCAGCGAGCGGTGCGGAATTGGTTACGATATCACCTTTGGCTTCGTCGAAGCGGAGGCGCAATTCGAGGCCGGCCGGAGAAACCGGTTGGGGACGTGCGCCCTTGGCGAGCCAAGTTTTGATCTTGGCGGGGGAATTTTGCCGGAGCTCGTTGAGGCGCGTTTCGAGGGCGGCGCGTTCGGCGAGGGTGGCGTTGACGGCGGGCAGGGCGGCGTCGGTGGGGACGCGCAAGATCGGGAGCGGCGCCTCGATGTTGAAATCCCAAGGTTTGTCGGCGGTATTGTTGAGAAACGCGACGAGTTGGAAATGGTCTTTTTGCGAGATGGGATCGAACTTGTGGTCGTGGCAGGCGGCGCAACCGGTGGTGAGGCCGAGGAAGGTGGCTCCGAAGGCCTCGACGCGGTCGCGGGCGAGGTTCATCGCCACTTCTTCGGTGACGGTGCCGCCTTCGTTGGTGGTGACGCTGCAGCGCACGAAGCCGGTGGCGGCGAGTTCGTCGATGTTCTTGGCGGGAAGGAGGTCGCCGGCGAGTTGTTCGCGGACGAAGCGGTCGAAAGGTTTGTTGGCGTTGAAGGCGCGGATGACGTAATCGCGGTAAGGCCAGATCGCGCGGTAGTTGTCGAAATGCAGGCCGTGGGTGTCGCCGTAGCGGGCGTAGTCGAGCCAGTAACGCGCCCGGTGTTCGCCGTAGCGCGAGCTGGCGAGGAGGCGGTCAACGGCGCGTTCGTAGGCATCGGGTGCGGGGTCGGCTAGGAAAGCGGCGACTTCGGCCGGAGTGGGCGGGAGGCCGGTGAGATCGAAGGTGACGCGGCGGAGCAGCGTGGCGCGGTCAGCTTCGGGCGAGGGCGAGAGGTTTTCTTTTTCGAGCCGGGCAAAAATGAAGGCGTCGACGGGGTTTTGAAGCTTAAGCTGCTGCTGTGCGAGCTTGGGCACAGCGGGGCGTTGTGGCGCGATGAAGGCCCAGTGGTCTTCGTACACGGCGCCTTCGCTGATCCATTGGCGGAGCAGGGCGATTTCTTCGGGCTTGAGCGTCTTGTGCGCCTCGGGGGGCGGCATGACGATTTCGGGGTCTTTCGAAAAGAGGCGCGTGAGTACTGGGCTTTTTTCGGGTTGGCCTTTGACGATGGCGGGACCGTTTTTGCGTGGGGCGAAGGCGTCCGTGGCGACGTCGAGGCGGAGTTCGGCCTTGCGGGTGTTTTTATCCGGACCGTGGCAGTGGTAGCAGTATTCGGAAAGGATCGGTTGGATGTGTTCGTTGAAGGAAACCTTGGTTGCGACGGAGGTTGGCGCGAGGGTGGGGGTGTTACCCGAGGTGGGGTTACTGGGGCGACAACTGGCTTGAAAAATCAGCAATGAGGCGCCGATAGCGGGCAGGGCTAAAGCGAGGAGTGAAATGGGGCGGTGCGACGGCATTATGCGAGGGGGGAAACGCGACCTTGAATCAATGCGGCTCGGATTTGACTGCAAGCTTGCAGGCTTGAATAATGGCGATTTTATTATGATTTTTCATTCCGAGTTTCGGGGGCGTGGTGTGCCCCTAAGGATGGGGCATAAAAAATGCGCGGGGACCTAGGGGTCCACCGCGCGGGGTGCAGCGAAGGGGGCCGTTTATGCGGCGGCGGCTTTGGCTTCCGCTTTGATGATCTGCTCGTCGACGATGACGGTGGTGACGGTGTCGCAGCCGACGTTAGTCATAGTGCGAACCATGTCTAAAATACGGTCGGCGCCTAGAATGATGCCGATACCCTCTGCCGGGATGCCGAAGGTGATGAGCAGTCCGGCAATGAGCGGGAGGGAGCCCCCGGGGATGCCGGCGACGGCGACGGCGCTGAGCACGGAGAGCAGAAGCAAGGTGACCTGTTGCGACATCGAGAGATCGACGCCGAAGACCTGGGCGACGAAGAGCACCACGCAGCCCTCGTAAAGGGCGGTGCCGCTCATGTTCATGGTGGTCCCCAGCGGGAGGACGAAGCCGGCGGTGGAGTGGCGCACCCCGAGCGTGTCGCGGGCGCAGGTGAGGGCGGCGGGCAGCGAGGCGTTACTGGAGCTGGTCGAAAACGCGGTGACGAGGACGGGCCGGATATCTTTGAAGAACTTCAGGGGCGAGTGTTTGGTCCATAGCTTGAGAAACAGGCTCATCGTGCCGAATAAGTGCAGCAGCAGGACGGCGATGACGCCGATGACAAAGGTGCCGAGGGCGATGAGAATATCGACGCCCACCTTGACCGTGACGCTATAGATCATGAGCGGCACCGCGTACGGGGCGAGACGCAGGGCAAAGTTGACGATCCCGGTCATAAGCTCGCACACGAGTTCGAGTGTGTCCTGAAGTTTTTTTCGTTTGTCGTCGGAGAGCTGAGTGCCGACCGCGCCGACGAGGATGGCGAACACGATGAGCGGGAGTACGTCACCGAGCATGCCGCGGCTGTTGCCGACGAAGGCGCCAAAAAGATTCTTCGGGAGAAACATCTCCACGATGACCGAAAGGCTCAGACCTTGCTGGCTTTGCTGGATTTCGAGGGTGCGCTTGGCGGCGCCGCCGAATTCATGGAGCAGGCTGGCCTTAGCCTCGGGCGACATGTGACCGCCGGGCTGAAGGACATTCATCATCACCAGACCGATGGCGACGCCGACCGCCATGTTGAGGAAGAACATGAAGAACGTGCGGCCAGCGAGGGGCCCGAGCTTGTCGAGGCGACCGAGTTGGACGACGCCGGCGGCGAGGGAGGCGAAGACGAGTGGGATGACGACGAAGAAAAGCAGGCGCAGGAAAATTTGGCCGAGCGGATCGAGGTAGTTCGTCGAGGCGCTCCGCATGAACGTGAGCGTGGTCGGGGAAAAGCGCCCGATGATGAGGGTGGCGACCCCGGCAACGATGCCGATGACAAGTCCCATGAGGATGCGGTTGGCGAGGGGGCGGTTGGATTCGGCCATGTGAGGAGTTACGGCAGGAAGCGGTAAAATTGTCGAATGAGAAGTGGGTGTTACTAGCCAAGCGCGTCCCAGGAACGAGGGGGTGGTGTTAAATATCGGCGCCAATCAAAAGCTGACGCTGAATTCTCTGGCAACCGGCGGCGTGGGTATGTCAATGGCAGGTTGGATGAACTTTCGCTGGACCATGCGCCGTCTGCACCAATGGGGGCTTTCCCGCCAAAAATTGCGGGGCGGTTTCCTGCATACGCGGCTGGGTGATCGATTTCTGGAGCGAGAGATTTGGATTCCGAGCCGGCAGAGCTTAGCGCGAGCGTTCTTGGTTGGAGTACCGATCACGATGATCCCCTTTTTGCCGCTGCAGTCTGTCCTCGCTTGTGGTCTGGCGCTATGGCTGCGGGCTAATCTTCCGGTGACTTTTCTGCTCCAGCATCTTTCAAATCCACTGACCGCGGTGATCCAGCTTCCGCTTTGTTACCTGACCGGACGACTGATTTTGGGGGCGGACCTGAGCGCCGATTGGGACCTAGTATGGTCTGACCCGATGGGGATCGTTTCGCTGGGCAGTTTGGGCGCCCTGTACTTAGGCGCAGTGGTTCTGGGGCCGGTGGTCGGTACGACGGGGTATTTCCTCACGCACTGGATATGGAAGGAGCGGTCGTTGCCGCTGCGCAAGATCACGGCGGTGGTCGCAAAGACTCGCGAAGAAGCCGCCTGAATTACGGCCGAGGCAAGGTTCAGGCGTAGCGGTCTTCGGTCCAAGGATCGGCGCCGTTGGAGTAGCCGCGCACTTCCCAGAAGCCGAGTTTATCCTCGGCGAGAAAAGTGATGCCTTTGATAAACTTCGCGCCTTTCCACGCGTAAAATTTCGGCACGATCACGCGGGCCAAGCCACCGTGTTCGCGCGCCAGTGGAGCGCCGTCGAACAACGTCGCGACGAGCACATCGTCGTCCAAACACGCCGCGAGAGGTAGATTCGTCGAGTAGCCGTCGTAACTCGTGAAATACACGAATTGCGCCTCGGGCCTCGGCTGCGCGAGCTCGTACAACGTCGTGAACGCGACGCCGCCCCAGCGGCAGTCGTATTTGCTCCATGTCGTGACGCAGTGGAAGTCGCTTACGTCCTCAACCTGCGGGAGGGCGTGGAAATTTTCCCAGTTCAACGTGACCGGTTTTTCCACCAAGCCGTCGAGCGTGAGGGACCAATCAGCGGTCGTGATCGCGGGTTGCACCCCGAGATCGAGCACCGGAAAACCATCGGTGAGTTTCTGGCCGGGCGGCAGGCGCTCGGGCGAGGGCACCGCGCGCGCCGTGACCCCGCGGGCTTTTTGTTTCTCGGCCCATTTTTGCTTTGCTTCGATGTAGCGTGCCTTGGACATGGCGGAAAACGTGATGCGTGCGGCCGGTTTCGCAAGTCCGTCTACGTAGCGTCGGCCTCGTCGACGTGATCCAGCTCAAGCGCCGCTTCAATGGGCGCGCGGCGACGGTGATAATAGAGCGCCATCCCGCCCTGATATAGGAATGTGATCACGCCAAAAATCGCGTTGGAGAGGTTCGCGATGATGCGCAGAAATTCGTTTTCGTCTACGCCGGCGGCGGCGATCGTCTCGCGTTGTTCCGCAGACATGACCATGCGCACGGATTCGAGGTCGAGGTGCTGCGAGCGATAGGTCACGTAGGCCAGCACGATGACGAGAAGATACAACTGACTGCCGATGAGCCACGAGACGCCGCGTTTGTCGCCGTGGCGCAACAAGCCCACGCCGTGCAACTCCAACGCGCCTGCTCCAGCCACCAGCACGCCGATGGCCGCGCCCGGGACGTCTTTGCTCGCCGCGCAGATCAGACTGAAAACGCCCGCAATCGCGAGTTCGCTGATGCCATTGAAGCGGGCGAACCGGATCACGCGGAATAAAGTCTCTTCGGGAAGCAAGGGCGGCGCACGCATGGAGAGTTGTCATTCCCGCGCCGAGCCTGAATCTCAAGCCTCTTTCCTTGGCCGCCTCCGAATCACAACGTCCGTTTCCCTTTCGCATCGAGTTCCCGCCCGAGCTTCCGATCAGCGCGCGCGCGGACGAAATCACGGCGGCCATCGCCGAAAATCAGGTCGTGATTCTCGCCGGCGAAACGGGTTCCGGCAAAACGACGCAGATCCCGAAAATGTGTCTCGCCGCCGGCCGCGGCCAGCGCGGACGGATCGCTTGCACGCAACCACGCCGCGTCGCCGCGCTGTCGATTTCGCGCCGCGTCGCGGAGGAATTAAACGTCGAATGGGGCCGCGAGGTCGGCTGCAAAATCCGTTTTAACGACCAGACCACACCGGCGACCGTGATCAAATTTCTCACCGACGGTATGTTGCTCGCCGAGGTTCAGGGTGACCCGTTGCTGCGCGACTACGACACGGTCATCATCGACGAAGCCCACGAGCGCTCGCTCAACATCGATTTTCTGCTCGGCCATCTACGCACGCTGCGTTTCAAGCGACCGGAGCTGAAAATCATCATCACTTCCGCGACGATCGACACCGAGGCATTTAGCGCGGCCTTCGACGGCGCGCCGATCATTAAGGTCGAAGGTCGCACGTATCCGGTCGAAGTCATCTACGCGCCGCTCGATGGACTCGGCTCCGATTACGACGAAAACGACGAGAATGAAGAAAAATCCGACGCGGCCGCCGTCGCCTCCGCCAAGGCTGAGGCACTGCACTACATCGATGGCGCCGTCGAAGCCGTGGAACGCATCGCGCACGAAAGCGAACGCGGCGACGTGTTGGTGTTTTTGCCGAGCGAGCGAGACATCCGCGAAGTCGGCGATCTGCTTGAAGGCCGGCGCTTGCGCGACTGCGAGATCGTGCCGCTCTT
>CAJAFD010000566.1 GCA_903938935.1 uncultured Opitutia bacterium | reverse complement strand
GGCGCGGCGGTCTGGATCGGCCTGCACGGAAACACGATGGAGTTCGATTCTTACGGCGTGACGTTGCCCGAGAAACAAATTTTCGGCACCTACGCCGCGAAGATCGAGGAACTCGCGGAAGCGCTCGAGCTCATGCGCAGTGGGCGCGTCGATGTGACTTCGTGGACGGAAACCGTACCGCTCGAACACGCGGTGCCGGCGTTTCATCGGATGTTGGCGCCGAGCGACAGCGACCTGAAAGCCGTTTTTATCCCGTAAAATTTTTACCATGAAAATTGTCCTCACCGACCACGGCTTTCCGTCGATCGATCAAGAGCGCGCGCTCTTCGCCGCTGCTGGTCATGAGCTCGTCGTCGCGCAATGCAAGACGCCCGCCGAGCTGATTCCGCTCTGCCGCGATGCCGATGCGTTGCTTGTGCAATGGGCCACCATCAGCCGCGAACTCATCGCGACCCTCGACCGCTGCAAAGTCATCGTGCGCTATGGCATCGGCGTCGATAGCGTCGATCTGCAAGCCGCCGGTGAACGCGGCATCCCCGTCTGCAACGTCCCGGATTACTGCATCGACGAAGTCGCTGATCACACGCTCGCGCTTGCCCTCGCGCTGGCGCGCCAGATTCCGCAAACCGACGCCGCCGTTCGCGCCGGCACGTGGAAAATCATGCCACCGTCGCCCTTCGCGGCGTTTCGCGACACGACGTTTGCTACGGCAGGTTTTGGCCGCATCGCGCGCGCCGTGTTGGCTCGGGCGAAAGGGTTCGGCTTCAAGCTCGCCGCTTACGATCCCTTCGTGGACGACGCCAGTTTTGCTGCCGCCGGCGTGCGGCGACTCGGGGCGGCCGAAGTACTCCGTGAGGCGGGTATTCTTTCGCTGCATCTCCCGTTGACCGACGAGACGAAACATTTTCTCAACCGCGACTCGCTCGCGACCATGCGCCGCGATGCGATCATCGTGAACACCGCGCGCGGAGCTTTGATCGACACCGTCGCACTCGCCGCCGCGCTCACGGCGCACACGGTGGGCGCCGCCGGCCTCGATGTTTACGAAACCGAGCCTTTGCCCGCCGACCATCCGTTGCGCGTCGCGCCCGGTGCGTTACTCACATCGCACACGGCGTGGTACAGCGCGGGCAGCGTGCCCGAGCTGCAGCGCAAGAGCGCCGAGGCGGTACTCGCTGGTTTGCGTGGCGGCGCGCTCGCCAACGTCGTCAACGCCCGCTTCTTTCCCGTCACCCCTCGTACCCCATGAAATTCGTCGATCTGTCGCATCCGCTCATCCACGGGCAGGCTAATTTCCCGATGGACCCTAAGTTGAGTATCATGACGCACTGCACGACGCAGACGCTCAAATACGCCATGACCCACGTCAGCATGGCGACGCATCAAGGCACGCACCTCGACGCGATGTCGCACTTCGTCGATGGCGGGAAAACCATCGACCAGATGCCGCTCGATTGGTTTTACGGCGAAACGATTTTGCTGCGCATCCCCAAAACTCCGCGCGAGGAAATCACCGTCGCTGATTTTCAAAAAATCGAGCACCAGCTGCAGCCCGGCGTGAAGCTCATCTATGAGACGGGCTGGCATCGCCAGTTTGGCCAGGAAAATTATTTTAGTGATTTCCCGAGCCTCACACAGGACGCGGCGCGTTATTTGGTTTCCCGAAAAATTCGCCTGCTCGGCATGGATACGCCTACGCCGAGTCGCGATTGGTTTGAGGTTCATCACATCCTGCTCGCGGCGAACGCCGAGGTCGTCGTCGTGGAAGGCCTGACCAATCTCGATCAATTGCCCGAGCGTTTCACCTTCGCTGGATTCCCGCTCAACTTTCACGGCCGCGACGGTTCGCCGATCCGCGCCGTGGCGATTTTGCCATGAGAGGCCTAAAAGGAAAAATTGCGCTCGTGACCGGCGGGCTCGGCGATCTCGGTTACGCGTCCATCGTGCGGCTCGTCGAAGAAGGCGTCCGCGTGGCTTCGTTCGATCTTAAAACCGACGATGCACAAAAACTTTCCGCGCTCGGGGTTTTTCATCAAGCCGTCGACATCGCCGATGAAGCCGCGGTGAAAGTCGCG
>CAJAFD010000565.1 GCA_903938935.1 uncultured Opitutia bacterium | reverse complement strand
CATGGCGCGATGCGACAGCGACGACGAGACGGTCGGCCCCGTCAGTTGGTCGTCTGCGTGTCGAAGGTGATCTTGAAGAGTTTCTGTTTCTTCAACTCGTCCATCACGGTGATGAATTGTTGCGCGGTGGTCTTCGCGTCCATGCGGATGCGGAAAACGGGCGGCTTCGGCATCGCGGCAAACCGCATGAGCTCGCTCGCCAGTTGTCCCGAAGCGATCGCCCGACCCGCGAGGGTGCACGAGCCATCGGCGCGGATGGTGATACTTTCAAACTTATCGTCGGGATCGGGCTTGGTCTGGATGCTCTTCGATTCCACGGGCAGGTTCACGGGCAAGGTCTGCTCTTGGTTAATCAAAGGCGTCGCGATCATGAAAATGATCAGGAGCGTAAACCCCAGGTCGATGAGGTTCGTCACGTTCAGCTCCGAGATCGGATGCTGCGCGTGTTTGCGGCGAAAGGTGCGGGCCATGGTCGCGGCTTACTTCGATTCCAACTCGATGCGGTCGGCCAGCGAGCTCGCGTAGTTTTCCAACTCCGTCACGAGCTGCTTCGATTTGCCGAGGAGGAAATTGTAACCGAACACCGAGGGAATCGCCACCACGAGGCCGGCGATGGTCGTGAGCAACGCCGCCGAGACGCCCGGCGCGAGGGTCTTGATGCTCGCCGAATCTTGCACGGCCACGGCGCTGAAGGCTTCCATCACGCCCCACACCGTGCCCAACATCCCGAGAAAGGGCGCGCCGGTGACGATCGTCGCCAAGAAGATCATGCTCGATTCGTAGCGCAGAGTCTGGCGCGAGAGCGCGCGTTGCAGGGCGTTCTCCGCGTGCTCGAGGCAGGCGCGCGAGTAATCCACGCCTTTTTCCTTACCGATCGCCGTCGCGCGCCAATACGCCTCAACCGCATCGGCAAACAAATCCGCGTACGGGATCGTCCGCTTCGAGCGAAACGACTCGGGCAGGTCCAACAGCGACTTCTGGTCGCGCAGGTGCGTTTCAAACGCGTAGTTGTAAGCCGCCAGTCGCTTCAACTCGTAGTGCTTTTGAAACATGATCGTCCAAGCGATCACGCTGAACACCGCTAGCCCCACCGTGATGATTTGTCCGGCGGGATCGCAGTTGATGAACACTTCGATCATGTTGGTCGACGCGAGGACGGGCGTGAAAAGAGAGGTCAATGACATAGACGTACGTCGAGAGTTGGCGGTTTTGCCGAACACCTTCAATGGAAATTCCGGCCACCCTAGCGAATCTGTTTGCGACCTCGCTTCACCGATTTTTCCCTGCAACCTCACGTCTCGCCCTCACATGGACTTTAAAACTCGCACTCTCCAGGAACTCCGCGCTCATCGCGGCACCCTCGCTCAGAAAACCGCCCTCGTCGGCTTCGATGGTTTCGTCGACACGATCGTGACCGCCGTCGACCAGCGCGCCGGCCAAGGCGATAACTTCACGCCGTTCACCGGCATCGCCGCCTTCGGCCAACGCATCCTCGGCGCCGCTGGCAAGAGCACCAACCTCGAGTTCTACCCGCGCATGGATAAACTCGGCGGCAACGGCC
This sequence comes from uncultured Opitutia bacterium, assembly GCA_903938935.1. Lineage (GTDB taxonomy): Bacteria > Verrucomicrobiota > Verrucomicrobiia > Opitutales > Opitutaceae > Tous-C4FEB. The sequence goes on along the minus strand of CAJAFD010000565.1, from coordinate 2,789 downwards.
CGATCATGGGCAACGCCCTCCTCGCCCACGGCGCCCGCGTCACCTACGTCGGCGCCCTCGGCCGCGGCAACGTCCACCCGGTCTTCGCCGACTTCGCCGCCCGCGCCCGCGTCATCTCCTTCGCCGAGCCCGCGCACACCACCGCCGTCGAGTTCCCCGATGGTAAGCTCATGCTCGGCACGATGCGCAGTCTCGACGACATCACGCCCGCCAACCTCACCGCCGCCCTCGGTGGGATCGACGGCTACCGCGCCGCCCTCGCCGCCAGCGACTTGGTCGCCCTCGTCAACTGGACGATGATCCCCAACATGACCGCGATCTTCACCGATCTGGTTCAACGGGTCCTCCCCGCCCTGCCCGTTCGCCCCGGCCGCACGTTCTTCTTCGACCTCGCCGACCCCGAGAAACGCTCCGCCGCCGATCTCGTTTACGCCCTCGAGACCATCAGCCAGTTCGAGCAATTCGGCCGCGTTACCCTCGGTCTCAACCTCAAAGAAGCCCAACAGGTCTTCGCCGCCCTCGGCTTCGCCGCCGTCGCCGAAACCGAAGCCGGTCTCCGCACGATGGCCGAAAACATCCGCACGCGCCTGGATCTCACCACGGTCGTCGTCCACCCCAAAGAATCCGCCGCCTGCGCCACCCGCGATGGCACGTGGTGGATCCCCGGGCCCTACGTCGCCCAGCCGCTCATCACCACCGGCGCCGGCGACCATTTCAATGCCGGCTTCTCCGCCGCCCAGCTCATCGGTTGCTCCCCCGAAGCCTGCCTCGGTGCCGGCGTTTGCACCAGCGGCCACTACGTCCGCACCGCCCAGAGCCCTTCCCTCACCGACCTCGAAACCTTCCTCGCCAACTGGCGCTGATCGCCTCAGTTTCCCGCCATGCCTCTCAAACATAAAACCTCCGGCCGCCTCATCTCCTTCGAAGGTTCCGAAGGCTCCGGCAAGTCCACTCAGATTTCCCTCCTCGCCGCCCGCTTTATTAAAGAACACCGCGACGTCGTCACCGTCCGCGAGCCCGGTGGCACCGAGATCGGCGAACAGATCCGCAACATCATCGTCCATAATTCCAAGGGCGACGAGATGACCGCCGAGACCGAGCTCCTGCTCTTCGCCGCGGCCCGCGCCCAGCTCGTCCGCGAGGTCATCGCCCCCGCCCTCATGGCCGGCAAGATCGTCCTCAGCGACCGTTTCCTCGATTCCTCCACCGTGTACCAAGGCATCGCGCGCAACCTCGCCGCCGATCCCGTCGCCCAGATCAACCGTTTCGCCGTGGGCAACGTCATGCCCCACCTCACGGTCGTCATCGACGTCCCCACCGAGGTCAGCCTCGCCCGCCTCAAGCAACGCGCCTCCGATCTCCCCGACCGCATGGAACGCGAAAACATCGATTTCTACACCAAGGTCCGCGAGGGCTACCTTGTCCTCGCCCAGGGCATGCCCGAGCGCTTCATCCTCGTCGATGGCACCAAGACCGCCGACGTCATCGAGAAGAAAATCTGGTCCGAGATCCAAGCCCGCCTCGGCTAACCCACGGCTCCGGTTGCACGCGTCGTCCGTTTCCCACCGCTCGCACCCATCCCTCGCGCCGCAAGCCCCGTCCGCGCACTCATGAACGCCCCCGCCCCTTGGCCCAAATCGCTCGACGGCACCCCCGGCGTCGCCGTCATCGAGCAAGCCATCGCCCGGCAGCGTCTCTCGCACAGCTTGCTACTCCACGGCGACGACCTCGGCACGCTCATCGGCGTCGCCCACGCCATCGCCGACCGCCTGCTCAACACGCCCAAGTCCTCCGCCCACTTCCCGGTCAAAGACCATCCGGATTACCTCGCCCTCCGACCCAAGGGCAAAATGCGGCTCATCCCCATCGGCAAAGTCGACTCACCTGAGCCCGGCACGATGCGCGCCTTCCTCCCCAAGCTCTACGTCACCGCCGCCGTCGCCCCGCAGAAGGTCGCCATCGTCTACGAAGCCGACCGGATGAACGTCGAATCCGCCAACGCCTTCCTCAAGACCCTCGAGGAACCGCCCGCGCACACGACGCTCCTCCTCATCACGACGCGTCCCTACGCCTTGCTGCCCACGATCCGCAGCCGCGTCCTCCACTTCCGTTTCCCCTCCACCGGGCTCGCCGTCGAAGCCGAGGGTTGGACCGCCTGGCTCGACGATTACCGCGCCTGGCTTTCGCGCCTCAACGCCGCCACGACTGACAAACGCACCGTCGCTGACCACATCTTTTCGGTCTACGGCTTGGTCGCCCGCTTTGGCGTCGTCCTCGACTACGCCACCGCCGAGGTCTGGAAAGTGCAGAAAGAAAAACTCCCGGCCGACATCTCCGACGACGAAGTCGAAGCCATTGAAACCGGCATCGCCAACGGCCTCCGCCTGCGCCTCTTTGCCGAAGTGGAGACGGCGACCCGCGCCTTTGCCCTCCCGCGCCTGACGGCTGGCGACGCCGCGACCCGCCGCGCCCTGACGGCCAGCATCGACGAACTCGAGCACGCCGTCGGCCTGCTCCGGTTGAATCTCAACGAATCCGCCGCGTTGGAGACCTTTTTACTCGCCGCCCTCCGCCTCTGGGCCCGCCGCTGAGCATTTTACCCCACTTTCGACCCCAAAAACCAGTTCATCCCTCAAAAAGGTAAGCTCGGGGGAGTAAAAGGTAAGCTCGTCCGAGTAAAAGGTAAGCTCGCCGGAGTAAAAGGTAAGCTCACGGGAGTAAAAGGTAAGCTCGCGGGAGTAAAAGGTAAGTTCGGGGGAGCAAATGTCAGGTTCATCCCAAGACGAAGT
>CAJAFD010000564.1 GCA_903938935.1 uncultured Opitutia bacterium | reverse complement strand
CATTAAAAACACCCTTTACCCATCTCCCCATGAAAACCCCTACCAAAACCGCGAACGTGACCACCGTCCTCGCTGCTTGCCTCACGCTCGCCAACATCGCCCTAGCCCAGTCGGTCCCGACTCCAGCGGTTAAGACCGTGAAAAGTGACCCCATCGTTCTCACACCGTTCGAGGTCGCCTCCGACCAAGACAATGGCTACGCCGCCACCGAGACGCTCGCCGGCACGCGCATGCGCACGAGTCTGCGCGACGTTGGCGCCTCCCTCACGATTCTCACCCCAGAATTTCTCCGCGACCTCGGCGTCAACTCCTTCGAGCAAGCGCTCCTTTACACGCCAAGTGTCGACTCGACCGAAGGCGATAACACCGACGCCAATCGCGCGGGCGGCACCCAGATGCGCTTCGGCACCGGGCAGTCTTATTCCATTCGCGGCTTCAACACCAACGCCGGCAACCAATCGATCTCCCACGATTTCTTCACCGCCCTCGAACCCACCGACAACTACAACCTCGAACGCATCACGCTTTCGCTCGGGCCGAACGCTCTGCTGATCGGCGTCGGTAATCCCCAGGGCACCGCAGTTACGTCGACCAAACGCGCTCAGTTGCAGCGGCGGAAAACCGAAGTGCAGACGCAGGCCGACTCCAACGGTTCGCTGCGCGTCGCGATCGATCACAATCAGCCACTCATCAAAGACAAATTAGCGTTCCGCCTCAACCTGCTGCATGATGAGGCGCGCGAGTTTCGAAAATATGAGGGTAAAAACCAAGAGCGTCTCACCCTCAGCATTTCGGCCAAACCCTGGGCCAACACCAAACTCACGCTCAATCATGAGAGCTACTCCCTCGGCACCAACGCCTCGAGTCTGGTGTGGGGCTTTGATGGCGGCGCGTTACGCTGGGCGGCGGCCGGTAAACCGACGATTGATTTCACGCCGGCCGGCCAGACTTGGACTGATACGCGCCCTTATCTCGACGCTACGGGAAAACCCATCCCGGTCGCCAGAGGCGTCGTCGATACGGATGGTTTCGTCGATTCCCGCAATGATTTTGATCCGAATCTCGTGCTGGCACAAATCACCGGCAACACCCAAGTCTACACCGTCGGGCTGAATCTTCCGAACCCGATGATCAACACCCGCTATCAAGGCCAGCTTTCGGGGGCCACGTTTGGCGGTGTCTCGAGTGCCAACTACCAATCCGCTAATCCCTGGGCCATGTTCGGACTGAGTAAGAGCACCAACCTCAACGGAGGGACATGGAAAGATCCCTCCTCCGCGCAACACGGGCGCTGGAGCCAGCTCTTGCTCGAGCAAAAAATCGCTGAGGGACTCTACCTTGAACTGGGCGGCAACCTAGCGCTCTACAACCAGTCGCAGGCGCCCAATTTTTTCACGACCGTCACGATCGATCCCAATCGTTATCTTCCCAACGGCTCACCCAACCCCGGCTACCTCGTACCCTACGCCGACAACGCCCAGATGCAGTTTCGCCCGATCAAGAACCGTTCGGCCGAATATCGCGCCACACTTTCCTACGAACTGGATTTGACCAAGCGCCATAGCTGGTTCGGCAAACATAACTTCGCCGGACTCTACCAAACCACACGATCCGACGCAGACCAGGATCTCACGCGCGTATTTAACCTCGCGACCGTCGGCCTGCCAGCGTCCGGCGGCTGGTCCAGCGATGCAGTCAATGCCGGCAACGGACTCCAAACCCGGGCCTATTTCGTGAATGGCAACGTGCCCGTGCTGCCCGACTCCGTGCAGGTTCTGAACAATCTCGCGCAGCTCAACAGCTACGGAAAGTTGCTCGGTGCGACGGCCAACGAATCAGCCCCGCTCAATCTCAGCCGCATCTCTTTTCTTAATCCGCTCAAAAGCAAATTCACTTCCAAGGCCTTTTCCTTCGGATGGCAGGCCCGGTGGTTTGACGGCAAACTGGTCACAGTCGTCGGTTATCGGAAGGACGACACCAAGAGCTACGGCGTGCCCACCGTGCGCAACGTCGCCAACCCCGCCATCCCCGGTTCCGCCACCGATCCGCTGAAAAAGACCTTCGCGCTCGCGCAGGATATCCCCTACAACGACCAACCATCGATCGTGGCCGACGGCCAATCCCGCACCTATGGCGGCGTGTATCACGTGCTGCCGTGGCTTTCGCTCACCTACAACCGATCGAGCAATTTTCTGCCGGTGCCCAACGCCTCGTGGGTCGATCCGTTGGGCCGTCCGGCGCCCAATTCCCTCGGTAAAACTGTCGACTACGGCGTGCGTTTTTCGCTTCTCCAAGGCCGACTGGCACTCGGCGTAAACCAGTTCACTACGTCAGCCGATAATCAGTCGCGCAATGCCAACGCCAGCGTCGGCGGCACCCGTAACATCCTCTCGCGCCTGCGGACTAATTACAAAGTTCCCGGCGACCCCTATTTCAGAGACTTGGCCGAAGCCGGCGGCTATCCCGTCGACACCGGCAACACGTCGGACACATGGAGCTACGTCGCCGAGGGCTACGAAATGAACCTCGTCTACAACCCGTCGCGCAACTGGCGGGTCTCGCTCTCCGGCAGCGTCAACACCAACAAGCTG
>CAJAFD010000563.1 GCA_903938935.1 uncultured Opitutia bacterium | reverse complement strand
TCCTTTTGACGAAAAATCGCTGCCGTCGCGCAGCCAGCGGTTGCAGTTTGTCGTCGAAACCAATCAAGGCTGGTTTCGCGCAAATGGGATCAAGCCCGGTGCGCGTTTAGATTTGCAGGCGCTGAGCGCGGCGCTGACGGCGCGGGGTTTTGATCCGCGGAAATTCGGGATCGAGCTCTGAGCCACGCCTCAGCGTGATTCGAGCCACACGTGTTTGTGGGGGTGGTGGTCGAGCACCGTTGAATTCCAGCCGCGCACGGACGGCTGGAGTAGAAACACATGGGTGTAGTGAAAAATGGGAATGATCGGAGCGGCGTCGAGGAGGATGCGTTCGGCCTGATTGAACAAAGCGTTGCGCGCGGTCGCGTCGCTCGTTCGCGCGGCGGCGAAGAGCGCGGCATCGTAGGCAGAGTCTGCCCAACCCGTGTAGTTGTTGCCGCTGGTGGTGGTAAAGATAGAGAGAAACGAAGTGGGATCGGCGTAATCGGCGGTCCAGACGGAGCGAAGGATTTGGAAATCGCCGGCGCGGCGAGCCGAGAGCGTGCTCTTGAGTTCTTGGTTGGTGAGGCGGACTTCCAGGCCTAGTTCGCGGCGCCACATTTCTTGTACGGCTTCGGCGATGGTGCGGTGGATTTCGGAGGTATTGAACAACAGGTCGAGCGGAGGAAGTCCGCGGCCACCGGGATAACCCGCTTCGGCCAGCAGCGCGGCGGCGGCGCCGGGCGCCGGTGCGGGCAGCGCGTCGAGGGGCGATGCGAGTAAAGCGGGCGGGACGAGGCGGGTGGCGGGCAATTGGCCACCGCGGAGAATTTTTTCGACGATGGCGGTGCGGTCGAGAGCGAGACTCAGAGCGCGGCGGATGCGTGGATCGGTGAGCGGGGGCCGGTTGACGTTGAGGCGGAAAAAATAAGTGCCCAGCAACGGATCGATGCGGAGAAGTTCGGGCGAGGTCTTGCGGTAGCTGTCGATTTTTCCGGGCGGGACGGTTTCCGTAAGGTGGAGCTGGCCGGCGCGAAAGGCGCGTTCCTCGGTGTCGACCGATTCGATGGCGTGGAAGTGGATGGCGTTGAGGCGAACCTGGGCGGCGTCCCAATACGTGGGCGATTTTTCCGCGATGATGACTTGGCCGGCGCGCCATGCTTTGAGGTTAAACGGTCCGTTGCCCACGAACGTGCCGGGTCGGGCCCACGGGTTGCCGCGCGCCGTGGTGGAGCCGCTTTTTTCGATGGCGGGTAAATACACTGGGAAGAAAGCGGTGTGGTTGAGCAGGGCGAGGAAGTGCGGCGCAGGATGCTCGAGCGTGACGACGAAAGTCCGCGTATCGGGCGCAGCAAGGCCGACGGCGGACCACGGTGCGGTGGATTTGTGGAAGGCCTCGGCGCCTTGGATGAGGTAGAGCAGATTCGCGGAATCGGCGCCGAGCGCGGGCGTCAACATGCGCCGCCATGAAGCGACGAAATCCTCGGCGGTGACGGGAGCGCCGTTGGACCAACGGGCGTCGGCGCGCAGGCGGAACGTGTAGGTGCGGCCGTCGGGCGAGATCGTCCAAGATTGGGCGACGCCTGGCACGGGGTGTAAATCAACGGGGTCTTCGGCGACGAGGCCCTCCAGCAAGGCGGAGAGGACGTTGTAGTCGGCGGCCTGCGTGGCGAGGTGCGGATCGAGGTCGGCGAGGTCGTTGCCGATGCCGCGATGGAGCGTCTGGGTGGTGTTGCCCGCGACGACCGGTGTCTCGCGGGGCGCGCACGCGGTGAGAGCAAATGCGAAAAACAACAAAAGTGAAATTGTCGTGAAACCGAGAAGAGCGCGATGGCGCGAAAAAAAGGCGGACATGAGTTGGCGGCGGCGAAACGGCGGATCTTCGTTTTAAGATTTTTTCTCGAGCAGGCACACGGCGTGAGCGGCGATGGCGAGGCCGCGGCCGAGGTCGCCGACGCCTTCGTTGGTGGTGGCTTTAAGGCCGATGCAATCGACGGGAAGTCCGGTGGAGGCGGAGAGGGCTGATTTCATCGCGGCGAGATGGGGCGCGATTTTGGGTTTCTCGGCGATGAGGGAGGCGTCGATGTTGACCAAGGTGTAATGACGGGCGGCGAGTTCGCCGACGACGCGTCGCAGCAGGAGTTGCGAGTCGATGTTTTTGAAGGCGGCGTCGGTGTTGGGGAAAAAGTGGCCGATATCGGGAAGGGCCGCGGCGCCTAGGAGTGCGTCGCAAATGGCGTGGGTGAGGCAGTCGGCATCGCTGTGGCCGTCGAGGCCGTAGTCGGTGGCGAAGCGGACGCCGCCGAGAATGAGCGGACGGCCGGGGACGAGGCGGTGGATGTCGTAGCCGTGGCCGATGCGGAGGTTCATGCAGTAGTGCCGGAAGTATTACGCGGAAGCCGGGGCCGCGTCGGAAGCGCGCGCGAGCAAGAATTCGAGGTAAGCGAGATCGCCGGGCGTGGTGAGTTTCGGGTTGGGCGAGGTGTTTTCGAGCAGGGCGATCGGGTGATCGAGGGCTTCGACGGCTTGGGCGTCGTCGGTGATGCGGAGTTTTTTCTTGGCGACGCGGGCATAGGCGCGGTCGAGGAGGTCGCGGGAGAAAACTTGGGGCGTTTCCATCGCCCAGAGGCGTTCGCGCTCGAGGGTGCGCAGTCGGGCATCACTGCGGTGTTTTTTGATCGTGTCGGTGACGCGGTGGGCGAGCACCACCGCGTGTTCGCGGACCACGATTTTGTGGAGACCGACGAGTTGCTCGGGGCTCACGAGCGGTCGGGCGCAGTCGTGGATGAAGACGTAGGCGATGTCCGGTGGGAGCGCCGCGAGGGCGGCGGCGACGGAGTCTTGGCGCTCGGCGCCGCCTTTGACGAGGACGCACGGCGTGGGCGTGTGCGCCGAGAGCGTGAGCATCTGGCGTTGGTCGCGGTAAACGACGACGTAGAAATCGGCGACGCCGCTCGCGGCAAAGGCGGCCGCGGAATGCGCGAACACGGGACGGCCGGCCAACGGGGCGAGAATTTTATCGGCGACGGCGCCGGCCATGCGCGTGCTGCTGCCGGCGGCTAGGAGGATGGCGGCGGTACGTGGCATGGTAGATGTCGTGGGGTTGAAGGCGTGGGTTTAGTTGCCGGCGAGCTCGGTGAGGATAGCGCGGGCGGCGGCGACGGGATCGGGGGCTTTGAAAATTGGGCGACCGACGACGATGTGGCTGGCGCCCGCGCGGGCGGCTTCAGCGGGCGTCATGATACGCGATTGGTCGCCGGCATCAGCGCCGCGCGGACGAATGCCGGGCGTGACAAGGGCGACGTCGGCGGGAAGCGCGGCGCGCAACGGGGCGAGTTCGAGCGGCGAGCAAACGAGGCCGCGCAGACCGGAATCGATGGCGAGGCGGCCGAGACGGACGACTTGATCGGCGGGGGCGGCACTGACGCCGGTTTCGGCCAAGCCGGGGGCATCCATGGAAGTAAGAACGGTGACGCCGAGCAGCAGTAAGTTGGGGGCGTGTTGTTGTTGGGCTTTGACGGCCCATTGCATCATCTCGCGGCCGCCGCAGGTGTGAAGCGTGAGCATCTTAATCGGAAGTGGGGCGACGGATTCGACGGCCTTGGCGACGGTGTTGGGGATGTCGTGGAGCTTGAGGTCGAGGAAAACATCGAAGCCGAGATCGGCGATTTCGCGGACGCAGTCGGGGCCGCAGGCGGTGAACATCTCGAGGCCGACTTTGACCCAGCGAACCGTGCCTTGAAGTTGACGCAGGGCAGGGGCGACGGTGCGTGGAGATTGAGCGTCGAGGACGAGGATGAGTTCGGTGGCCATCGGTGTTGAGGAGGCACTAAGGCGCAGTCTGCGGCACAAATCAAAAACCAAAAATGCGGCTCGCGGGCTGGCCGGCGGGCGGTGTTGGATGGGGGCGTGAGCGCACTTGAGATTTTTGCCCCTGCGAAGTTGAACCTGTTTCTTGCCATCACGGGACGGCGGGCGGACGGTTTTCATGAATTGGTGTCGGTCGCGACGACGTTGGCGTTTGGCGATACGTTGCGGGCGGAGGTTATGCCGGGGGCGGCAGGGGCGGAGCGTTTTACGTTGGCGTGCGATGATCCGGCGGTGCCCGTGGATGAGACTAATCTGGTTTTGAAGGCCGCGCAGGCGTTTGTGGCGGCGAGCGGTTGGCGAGGTGGGGCAAAATTTTTTCTGCAGAAACGCGTGCCGATGGGCGCGGGTCTGGGCGGCGGGAGCAGCGATGCGGTGGCGGCGTTGAGGGCTATGACGGCGCTTTCGGGCGTGCGGTTGGGCGACGAAAAACTCGCCGAGATCGCGGCAGGTTTGGGCTCGGATTGCCCCTTGTTTTTGAATGAAGGGCCGATGGTGATGCGCGGTCGTGGGGAGCGGATCGCGGCATTGTCGGCGGTGGCGAGCGCGCGCTTGCGGGGGCGGCGGGTGTTGGTGTTCAAGCCGGCGTTTGGCATCGCGACGGCTTGGGCTTATGCGCGGATGGCGAGTGAGGCGCCGGGGAGTTATTTGGCTTTGTCCGAGGCGGAGGCGAAGGTGGCGGCGTGGTGTGCTGATAGCGCGTTGCCGGCGGAGGCGTTGCTTTTTAATAATATGGAGCGGGCGGCGTTTGAGAAATTTGTGGCGTTGCCGGCGCTGTTGGGAGAATTGCGCAAAAAGTTTGGGTTGGCGCCGCGGATGAGCGGCAGCGGGAGCGCGTGTTTTGCGTTTTTGGCGGAGGATGCCCCGGTTGCGGCGATTATTGAAATGGTGCGCGCGGCGTGGGGGCCGACGTGTTTCGTAGTCGAGACGCGCATCGCGTGAATCAGCATTGACCCAGGCTATCGAGCAAAGCGTTATCCTCGGCACCGTCGGTGTTATCCCCTTACCGGCGACGCATTCGCATGTCATCGGACTCTAGGCATCAGCAAGAAATCGTCGTGCAAGGCATCTCCGCCTCGCAGGGCATCGCCTATGGCACGGTATTTGTGTATTTGCAGAGCGATGTCGAGGTGCCGAGTTATCAGGTGGACTTGGAAAAACGCATCGAGGAGGTCGCGCGTTTCGATCAGGCCTTGCTCACGACGCGGCAGCAGATCGCGAAAATACAGGACGAGGTGGAGAAAAATCTGGGCAAAGCCGAGGCGTTGATTTTCGACGCGCATTTGCTGGTGCTCGAAGATCAGGCGTTGATCGGGGAGACGATCCGGGAATTTGAGAAATCGGGGCGGAATATCGAAACGTGTTTTAACAACGTCGCCTCGCGCTACATCCAGGCGTTTTCCGAGATTGATGACGAATACCTGCGGGAACGCGCTGGAGACATTCGTGATGTCGCGCAGCGGGTGTTGCAAAACCTCCTCGGACAGGCGGAAAACAGTCTGAGTAAGCTCGCGGAAAAACGCATCGTCGTGGCGAACGATCTCTCGCCTTCGGACTCGGCGAGCATCGATCGCAGTGCGGCGCTCGGCATCGTGATGGACTCGGGCAGCAAGACCAGCCACGCGGTGATCGTCGCGCGTTCCATGAAGGTGCCGGCCGTCGTCGGGGTGCGCGATCTCACCAAGCGGGTGAAGACCGGCGATTGGGTCCTCATCGATGGCTACGATGGCCTCGTGATCGTCAACCCCTCGGAGCAGACGTTGTTCCGCTACGGTAAAATTCAGTCGCAGAAGAAAACGTTTGAACACCGCCTGCTTGAAGCCAATCGCCAACCGGCGGTGACGCTCGACGGTGTGAGCATCAGCCTGCAGGCGAACCTCGAAAAAGTGGAAGAGATCGCGCTCGCGAAGGAATATTTCGCGCAAGGCGTCGGGTTGTTTCGTACTGAATATCTTTATCTAAACTCGGCGCGTATTCCCACGGAGCAGGAGCAATTCGTCGCCTATAAAGCCCTCGCCGAAGGCATGGCGCCACTGCCCGTGGTGATTCGCACGCTAGACCTCGGCGGAGACAAACCGATGGCGGGAAATCCGGATCTTTTTCCCAAGGAGGCCAACCCATTCATGGGCTTCCGGGCGATTCGGTTTTGCATGGAGCATACGGCAATTTTCAAAGATCAGCTCCGCGCGATTTTGATGGCGAGTGCGCACGGTCGCGTGCGCCTGATGTATCCGATGATCAGCGGCGCGGATGAATTAGCCCGGGCCAATGTCATTCTCGAGGAATGTAAGCTCGAATTACGGGCGCGCGGACAAGCGTTTGATGCCGATATGGACGTCGGCGCGATGATCGAGATCCCCAGCGCCGCGGTGACCACGGATCTGTTGGCACGGAGCTGCGATTTTTTCAGTATCGGGACCAACGATTTGATCCAGTACTTGCTGGCGATCGACCGCGGCAATGATCGTATCGCGCACCTTTACGAACCGACGCATCCAGCGGTGATTCGCACCTTGAAACACGTGGTCGACGAGGCGCATCGCGCGAAAGTCCCCGTCAGCGTCTGCGGTGAAATGGCCGGCGATCCGGTGTTGGTGCCGTTGCTGCTTGGGCTCGGCGTGGATGCTTTGAGTATGACGCCGCCGCTATTGCCCGCGGTGAAATATTTGGTGCGAGCGATGACTATGGCTGAAGCTCGTGAGTTGGCGGCGGAGGCGTTGATGTTGTCTTCGGCGCAGGAGATTTATGCGAAGTGCGAGGCGTTCTGTCGTGCGCGAGTGAAATTGGATTGAAGAAGGTGCGCTGCGGTCGGACCGGGTTTTTCACGCTGCATCATGGGCCTTATCTCGAGCCGCTGAACGTGGTCAGCGAAATGTCGGCGGCGTGTTGCGGGCTGGGGCGCTCTAGCGGTTATTTTGGCGCGATCCGCTCGTAGCCTCTCGGGCCGGTCGGGGTCGGGGCGCGGTAACGTGCTCGGATGAGGGTAAGCGCGGTTTCTTGAAAGGTGAGCCCGCGTTCGAAGATCGCGGACTCGCGTTGGAGTTGCTGCTTTAAGGCGGCCACGTTGGTGGCTTGCACGTCGATGTCCGCGCGAGCGGCCGCGGCGGCGGCGATGCCGGCGGCGTGACCTAGAATCATGTATTGGGGTTCCATTCGGAGGCTCGAATAGGCGATATGGCTGGCTGAAAAGCAGACGGGGACCAAGAGATTGGTGCTTTCGTTTTTTCTGGGCACGAGAATGCCAAAGGGGATCTGATAAGGCTGCACGGCCACTTGGACGTCGCCTTCGTTTTCGACGAAGCCTTGGTCGTTGATGAAGCGTTGGACGTTGTGCGAATCGGAGTTGTAGCTGCCCATACCGATGGCGTCGTCTTTGGTGCGATCGGTCTGGAGATCTTTTTGGGTCGCAACGAAAACTCCGATCATACGGCGACCTTCGCGGATGTAGAGTTGGTCGGGCCAGTGGTCGTTGTGGGGAAATTCATCTTTGGCTAGACCGTACTGGTTGATCTCGGTTTGGAGTGGGGCGGGCACGCGCGGATCGGTTGCTAGGAAATAATAAAAACCTTGTTGGTAACCGGCGTGATCGGCCCAGATGCGCTCGCGTTCGGCGTAGGAGCCCTCGGGATAACCGTAGCTGCCACCAATATAGTCGGTGGAAAAGGCACCGCGGTTATTGAGGTCAACTTTACCGTTGGGGATGACGCGCAGCAGGCTGATTTCATTGAGTTGTAACGGGCGCCCTAAATAAGAGGTCATCGCCTGCAGGTAGCGGGCGAGTAGGGCGTAACGCTTAGGGTCATAACCGGCCGGTTTAGCCCACGGGAGGCGGTTGGCCGGATCTTGCGTGGCGATGACGCGGAAGTTGTACGCTTGAATCCGGCGATCGCCGGATCCGGGTTGACCGCGCGGGGTCGTCGAAATCTCGGGATAAACGCGGCCGCTTTCATCGCGAGCGGGCAGGTCGATCGAGAATTGGTGGCTCGGCGTGAAGGCGCGGACGCCGGCCAAGGACTCGCCATACTGCGCCGAGCTCTCGCGGCCGTAGGTATAACTCACGCCGGCTTGGGCCATGAGGTCGCCTTCGTAGCTGGCATCGGCAAAGACTCGGCCTTTGATGGTGGCGCCATTTTCCATCACGACTTCCGTGATGCGTGAACCGGTTTTGTGTACGCCGGTTTTCTCCTGCAAGCGATGGTGTTCTAGCAAAGTCACGCCGGCTTCCTGTAACATCGACCGGAAAAGTGCGGCCGCCACTTTGGGCTCTGGCATCCAGGCGATTTCTTGCTGATGACGTTCGAGCCCGTAAGCGCGTCCCGCTCGATAATAGAACTCCAACGCGAGACCCCCGATGACTTCGCGTTTACCCACGTCAGTGCCGGAAAGTCCGCCCGCGACCATACCGCCGATTTGCGCGCGTGGCTCGAGTAAGGCGGTGCGTGCGCCGTTGCGAGCGGCGGCTATCGCCGTCATTACCCCGCCCGCGGTGCCGCCGTAGACCACCACATCAAAGTCGGTCGCGGCACGCAGGTTCAGAAGTGAGCAAGTCATCACCAGTAGCCTTGAAAACAGAAGCAGGGAGGTGCGTTTTTTCATCGTATTCGTGGCCATGCGTCAAACATGCGGGCAATTTGAGTGCAGGAAAGGTCTTTTCTCAGCGCTTAGGCGCCACGTAAAATGCAGGCGTTTCGGATCTGGCCAAAGAAAAGCCCAACAACTCGTAAGTTGTTGGGCCAAAGTGGCTGCCCGGGTAGGGGTCGAACCTACGACCAAGTGATTAACAGTCACCTGCTCTGCCACTGAGCTACCAGGCATCATTTCCATGAGTGATTCGCACCACGACTGGGAGGTCTGGAAAACATAAGTGCCCACGGTCT
>CAJAFD010000562.1 GCA_903938935.1 uncultured Opitutia bacterium | reverse complement strand
GGTATACCCACCGAATACAGCTATGAATTTTTTTGCAAGATGTGAAAGTTCGCCATCGAGATGCCGCTCAACATCGCGCCGATAATTCCTAGAAAACCTTGGTCGGTGCCACACAGGTAAACGTTTTCCAACGGCGTGCGCCCCTGGCGGTGTTTGACCTGCGCGCCATAGATCGCCCCGCCGATGTGTCCCGTGAATTTGGTGATCGTGCGCGGTGTAAACATGTCCGTAGTGATCGTGGCTTCCGTCAGCGCAGCGTCACTCACGGCCGGCAAGAACCGACGCGCGCTGCGCTGCACGTCATCGAAACAACGGATTTTCTGCGCTTGATAGCTTTCCTCAGCCAACGGCGCCCATTGATCGTAGCGCGCGAGACAAGTAACTCGAAAAATTCCTTCCGCGAGATGGCGATCGGGACCGTAATCAAAATTATTCGGTAAGCAGATGACGCCACTGCGCGTGTCCAACGCATTCGTCGGGCACGCATAATCGAAGCGCGCGGAGTCATTAAAAAAAACAATCGTGTCGCTCCCCCACCCGAGCGCCGCGGGCTGGCACTTCAAAATCGAAATCGTTTCCACAAACGAAAGTCGACCGGCCTCGAGAGGCGCCGCATCGGTGGCGACTCCGATCAAGCGTTCCGTCTCCGGTGCGCCGATGGATGAAATGACGTGCGTGGCCGTAATCTCTTCGCCGGAATCGAGTAACAGTGCCGTCGCGCGACCTTCGCGGGCTAAAATCTTTCGCACGCCGCATTTCATTCGCCGCTCACCACCAGCTTGGCGGTATTTCTCCAAAAGCACCCGTAAAATCACCCGCACCCCATCAAACGGCCGCGCAAAGCCCTCGAGAAAAAGCGCCTTAAACATGATGACGAATTGGCCGAACTCCATGTCATGCTCTTGCGCGCTGCCATAGTACATCACCGGGCAAAAGAGCATGTCTTCGAGCAACGCGTCTTTGATGTGCGTGCGCACGACGGTGCGGGCGGAGATCGGCGCAACCTCCAGCGAGACGTCGTCGTAGGTTTTGACGGCGGCGACGAGCGCGCGGAAACCATCGATCTCCTTGGGAAACTGCGTCGCGACCTCGTCTTCAAAGACTGCAAAATCATTGGTGAAACGCAGCGAGGTCTCGCCATTGGGTCCGAAAGCGACGCGGGATTGTTTTTGCTCACAGAGCCCAAACTCGGCACGGTCGATGCGCAATTGACGCAGCAGTTTGGTGAGCGGCGTGCCTTTGACACCCGGCCGCACAAAGTTCGTCAAGGCGTGCAGGCCAACGTCGAATTTGCGCCCGCCGATGCTGTAAAAACTATTGAGTCCGCCGGTCGCGTTGTGGCGCTCGAAGATGCAGACTTTTTTGCCGAAGTGAGCCAAACGGATCCCCGCAGCCAGACCCGACATGCCCGCCCCGATGATCGCGACATCGTAGTGGTTACTGGTGTTCATGCTTGGTGCGTGGGCAGAGAAAAGGCCGGGAAGAAATTCCCGGCCTAAATGGGGAAGGCGATCGGCGATCAGCCCTTGGCGGCGAGCGCGATGAACTTAGGCGTCAGGTACTCGGCGCAGCTGTCGAGCGAGGCGAGGTGTTGGTAATCGGCCTCGGGGACTTCGATGCTGTGGCGCTTGCGAAGCTCCATGACGATATCGAGGAAATCCATGCTATCGAGCTGAAGTTGATCGCGGAGGCGGACTTCAGGTTTCACATTCGAAAGGTCTTCGTCGGGCGCGATATCAGCGATGATGTCGAGTACGACTTGTTTGCATTCGTCTTTGGTCATGGTACGGTAGAATTCGGGATTAGGCGGCAAAGCGTTTAACAATCAACGCGGAATTTATGCCGAGCATCCCGAAGGAATTATTGAGAATCGTGTCCACTTTCGCAACCGTGCGCGGCTGATTGAGCACCAGACCGGGCAACGCGCAGGCCGGATCAAGGTCATCAACATTGATCGAAGGATGCACCGTGAGGTCGTTAAACGACGGAAGATTGCCCGCGAGCTCGAGCGCCCCGGCCGCGCCCATGCAATGCCCGATGTAGCCCTTAGTGTTATTGACGTAGGTGTCGGGGCAACCCTCGCCAAACACCGCGCGGATCGCTTCGCATTCCTGGATGTCGCCCAAGGGCGTGGCCGTCGCGTGCGTATTCACGATGTGGATATCGCTCGGCTTGAGTCCGGCACGCGTGATGGCGGCGCGGATGCACTCAGCCTGGCGAGTGGGGTTGGG
>CAJAFD010000561.1 GCA_903938935.1 uncultured Opitutia bacterium | reverse complement strand
TGCTTCGGATCCTTGTGATGCGGCAAATCAAACGCCTCGATCGGACGCAGGTTAATCGGTAAGCCCGTGGTCTCCCGAAAGGCCTGCTCATAATCCTTAAAAATATCCGAGCGACGGAGCTGCTCCACCACGGATCGACTACGTTGAGCGGCGGAGTCTTCAGTAGCCATTACACTGGAAGGTTAAGAACGGATCCGCCGGCTGCAAGCTGAACAAAACGTGCGCAACTGAGAAACCAAGAAAATTTCCGTGGACAAAGCCCCTCTTCTCAATCTCTCCTTTTCCTATGTCTACGCCTCTCGGAAAACTCACCACGCCATTCAGCCTCGTCGTCGATGCTGTGCTCGTGATCGGCTTTTTTCTCTACATCTACTCGCTGGTGGCTTCGCATGTCCCCTCGCGTGATCCCCAAATGGTGCTGCTGTGGGGTGGCCTGACTTCGGCCTGCATGTCGGGCGTATTTTGGCTCGCGATCCAGATGTTCCGCGTCGTCCTGAAGGCCCAACTCGCGGCCAAGAAGAAATAAACTCGCCACCTTCGCGGCTCCTGACTTTCAGCGCGTTGATCTTCAACGCGCTTTTTTTATGTCCGCCCCCAACCTGAAGCGTTCGACACGGCTTTTTTGAATTTCAATCCATGATCCGGTCTCACGTCCAACACGTTGCCATCATCGGTGGTGGCTTCAGCGGCACCCTCACGGCGATAAATCTCGCCCGTTTGAGCACCGCGCCGCTCCGGATCAGCCTGATCAATTGCGCTTACCCGGCCGGACGCGGCATCGCGTACAGTACGCGTCGCGCTGAACATTTGCTCAACGTCGCCGCTCGCAATATGTCGGCGCTCCCCGAATACCCCAGCCACTTTGTCGATTGGCTGCTCACGCGCACCGAGTACGCCAACATCCCCGAAGCCGAATTACGCGAGACGTTCATGCCGCGACGCGTTTACGGCGACTATTTGCGCAGCCTCGCGTGGCATTATTCCGGCCCACTAAACTCACACTCGAACGTAGAAATTAAAACTATATCAGGTGAAGTCGTAGACCTGATCACCGAAACCCAAGGTGCCCGACTCCTCCTCGCCGACGGCACGACCCTACTGGCGGATCGTGTCGTCCTGGCCACAGGTAATGAACCTCCGGCCGATCTCCCCGGAGCCGTAGGACTCTCCGATCATCCCGCTTGGTGCGCCAATCCCTGGATCGACTGGGAAACGAAACTCCCCGCCGCCGGCGGGACCATCGTGCTCCTCGGCACCGGCCTGACCACCGTCGATGCGATTCTCACCTTACTCACGCTGGATTGGCGCGGCCCCATCCACGCGGTTTCCCGCCACGGACTTTTACCTCAATCTCATTTCAAAGGCGTTGATGTCCCCGATTTCCCTCCGCCCGACGTAGATCTGGCGAGTCTGAGGCTCACCGAGTTGGTCGCACTGATGGAAAAGCACTGCGAACGTCTCCGCCGCAGCGGCGCCAATCCGGCCATCATCGTGGATAAACTCCGGCCCCACACCCAACGCATCTGGCAGGGATTTTCTGATCAGGAGCGTCAGGAATTCATCACTCGATACTCAGCGCACTGGAACGTCATCCGCCACCGCATCGCCCCTTCGATCCATCAAAACATCACCGCCGCCGTCGCTAGTGGACGCGTCGCGATCACCACCGCCAGCATTACCGACCTCCGCGCCACTGGCCATAAAATCGCCGTCGACCTCCAATCCTCTAACGGAACCCCGTCGAGCCTCACCGCCGATCTCGTCATCAACGGCACCGGTCCGCAGACCCGCTTCAGCGCCACGCGTTCGCCCTTGTTGCGCGCTTTGCTTAAAAGCGGTCTCGCTCAAGCCGATGCTTCCGACATGGGTCTCAAAATCGCCGCTGATTTTACGGTGATGCAAAAAGACGACCAACCTTCGCCGCACCTGCTCGCGCTCGGCCCTCTGCTCCGTGGTACGCTTTGGGAAACCATCGCCGTACCCGAACTCCGTGGCCAAGCTCTGCGCGTCGCACAGACCTTGCTGGCCGCCGCCCCTAACTCCGTCGCAGTCGAAGCCGCCGTGATCGAATATTGCATCTAAGCGCGGCTACAAGGCGCCAGCCCGAACCCAAACTCGGACCGGCCTGCCAACCAGCGCTCAGCGCCTCAGCTCTTGCCCAAGCGAAAACCGTTCTTGCGCTTTTCCACTCGAGACGAAGCGAAGATCGCAATTTCAAATAGTAGATAGAGCGGGAGCGCGAACATCGACTGGACAAAGGGATCTGGCGTAGGCGTCACCACCGCGGCGATGACAAAAATAATCACGATAGCGTGCCGGCGATATTTTTTAAGAAACGACGTCGTCATCAAACCGAGCCAAACCAGCAGCACAATCACGAGCGGGAATTCAAACGAAGCCCCCACGCCCAGTACGAACCACGTCAATAAACTATAATACGCCCCCGGCGTCCACCGCGTGGCGTACCCAAAAAATTGGTTCAACTCGAGCGACACTCGCACCGTACTCGGCATCAGGAACAAAAACGCAAAAGTGGCTCCGATGATGAAAAGAAACGTGGCCGAAATACACATCGGCAAAACCCCCTTTAATTCTTTTTCCGTCAGCGCTGGCGCCACAAATTGACCGATAAAAAACAGGAAGAACGGCATCGATAGAATGAGACCGCCCATCAAACACATCTGAATGACGACATTGAACCCCTCCATGATCGTCGTCGTGCCGAGCTCCAATTTGAGATCGGGGTAATCCGCCGTGACTGAATTTAACGGCCAAAGCAGGACACTGTTAAATTCTTTTAGAAAAACACCGATCAAACACGCGAAAACCAGAAACGTCGCCGCACATTTGATGATCGTCCAACGCATTTCCTCGAGATGATCGAAAAAACCCATCGGTTTTTCACGGGGATCGGGCGCCGGTTCGGGGTTCGGCTGTTCGTA
>CAJAFD010000560.1 GCA_903938935.1 uncultured Opitutia bacterium | reverse complement strand
GTCGCGTTCTCGGCGCTAATCTTGATCGACTCGCGGCGCGCGCGACGGCGCTCGGGGTCTTGCTGCGGCCGCATCTAAAAACCGCCAAATGCGGTGAAATCGCCGCGCTCGCCAAAGATCGCGGGCCGCTCGCCGGTCTCACCGTATCGACGTTGCACGAGGCGGAATATTTTTACGCGCGCGGGCATCGCGATCTGTTTTACGCCGTCACCATCGAGCCAGGAAAATATGCGCGCGCGGCGGCGTTGGTGCGCGCGGGCGCGCGGTTGACGTTGGCGTGTGACCATCTCGCCATGGGCGCAGCTCTCGCGGCGGCGGGCGCGGAACTCGGGGTGCGTTTTCCGGTGTTGATCGAGATTGATTGCGGCGATCATCGCAGCGGGCTCTCTCCCGACGACCCGGACGTGCTCGCGCTCGCCCAGACACTTCAAGCCGGTCCCGGCACCGAGCTGCGCGGCGTGTGCACCCACGGTGGCCACTCTTACGCCGGCCGCAGTGTCGCCGACCATGTGGCGACCGCCGAAGTCGAGCGTGCGGCGGCCGTGGGCGTGGCCGAGCGGCTGCGCGCCGCCGGGCTCCCGTGTCCGGTCGTGAGCGTGGGTTCCACGCCGACGGCGATGTATGCGGCGCACTTGCGGGGCGTCACCGAGCTGCGCTGTGGCGTCTACATGTTTGGCGATTTGTTTCAGGCCGCCATCGGTTCGTGCACGGAGGCGGATATCGCGATCAGCGTGCTCGCCGCCGTCATCGGCCACCGCCGCGAGCGCAACCAACTCCTCATCGACGCCGGCGCGCTCGCGCTTTCTAAAGACCTCAACACCTCCCAGCTGCTGCCCGCGCAACGCACGGGCTACGGCGCCGTCGCCACGCTCGATGGCGTGCGTCTGCCGGGGCTCACGGTCGGGGGCGTCAGCCAAGAACACGGCCAAATCGCCAGCGTGGCCCCGATTGATTTCGCGCGTTTCCCGATCGGCACGCGGCTGCGGATTTTGCCCAACCATTCCTGCCTCACCGCCGCCGCGCACGACCGCTATCATGTGCTCGACGGCGGGCCGGATGTCGTCGCAACGTGGACGCGTACGAACGGCTGGTAAGGCCGCGCTTTTTTCGTTTCCGCAACCCCACGTTTTCCTATGCCCCACGCCCGCTGTTTCCTGTTTGCGTTGTTGGTGCTCGTCGCGACCACTGGGCGCGCCGAGGTCGTACTCGCGCCGTTGTTCACCGATCACGCCGTGTTGCAGCGCGACAAGCCCGTACCGATCTGGGGCCGCGCCGATGCGGGCGAGAAAATCACCGTGACGTTTGCCGGACAAACCCACGCCACCACGGCCGCGAAGGATGGGCGTTGGATCGTGATGCTCGATGCGCTGCCGGCCCAAGTCACGGGCGCCGATCTCGTCGTCACGGGAAAAAACGTCGTGACGATTTCCGACGTGGTCGTCGGTGAAGTCTGGCTCTGCTCCGGCCAGTCCAACATGGAATTCACCGTCGATGCACGCGCGGGCACGTGGCAGGCCAACAGTCGCGTCGATCGCGCTGCGACCGAGATCGCCGGCGCGCGTTTCCCGCTCATCCGCCACATCCGCATCGCACAAACCGTCGCCGCCGCTCCGGCCGACTCCGTAAAAACTTCCGGTTGGGAACTCACCACGCCCGAAACCGTCGGTGGATTCACGGCCGTCGGTTATTTTTTTGCGCGCGATCTATTTCAAAAACTCAACGTCCCGATCGGCGTCATTAACAGCTCCGTCGGCGGCACGCCGGTGGAAGCCTGGCTCAGTCCGGCCGCGCTCGCGAGTGCGCCCAGCTTCGCCAGCGTCGGCGAGCGTTGGTCCAAAAACATCGCGGACTATCCCGCGAAAAAAACCCAATACGACGCCGACCGCGCCGCATGGCTCGCCGCCGAAGCCGCCGCGAAAGCCGCGCCCGCGCCCATCGCCAAAGCCAAGACCAAGACGCCGCCGCTCACCGCGCACGCCGCTTTTCTTAAAGCCAACCCGCGCCCCCGCGCCCCGCGCGGACCGGGCGACACGTGGACGCCGACCGGTCTTTTCAACGGCATGATTAACCCGCTTCTCCCCTACGCGCTGCGGGGCGCGCTTTGGTACCAAGGCGAGAGCAACACCGATCGCCCCAGCGAATACCGCGCGTTGTTCTCGGCCCTGATCACCGCGTGGCGCGGACATTTCGGGCAGGGCGATTTCCCGTTTTATTTTGTTCAGCTCGCCAACTTCAAAGCCGCCTACGAGCCCGCGCCGCACCAGTGGCCGCTGCTCCGCGAAGCCCAGACCGAGACGCTCGATCTCCCGCAGACCGGCCAGGCCGTCACCATCGACATCGGCAACCCCGACGACGTCCACCCCACCAACAAACAAGACGTCGGCCGCCGTCTCGCCCTGCTCGCGCGCAACCGCGTTTACGGCATCACGGGCAACGACACCGGCCCGACCTTCGCCGGCTTCACCCGCGAGGGTGCCGCGCTGCGCGTGAAATTCACCCACGCCAGCGATGGCCTCGTCGCTCACGATCAACCGGCGCAATCCCTCGAAATCGCCGGCGCCGATCGCGTGTTTTACCCCGCCAAAGCCCAGATCGTGCGCGACACGTTGCTCGTCTCCGCTCCTGAAGTTACGGAACCGGTCGCGGTACGCTACGCGTGGACCAACGCGCCGGTCGCAAATCTTTTTAACGGCTCCGGCCTGCCCGCCGCTCCGTTTCGCTCCGATCGTTGGTGACGCCACCGCCGAGGCGGCGACGGCCGCAACCGTTCTGTAACGAAAAAGCCTCGCAGTGCGGCCTTGCACCGTAGCAACGAGTTGGCACGTTCGCCATGAGTCTATGTCGTCCTCCCCCCACCCTTCCCCGACTCGCGCGCCGCACGTCAAGGTCGGCACCGAGCTGATTCTCGCCACCAAGCCCTTCGCGCATGACCACACGTTGACGAGTTGGTGGGTCGTCTTGTCGACGCTCGCGTTACTCGCCACCACGCTCGCGGCCACGTTGGCCGCGCTGCCGCTCGCGGTTAAACTGGGTTGCAGCGTGCTCGCGGGATTATTTCTCGTGCGGTTTTTCGTGATCTACCACGACCAGCAACATCACGCCATCTTGCCGAACTCGAAACTCGCCGAGGGGCTCATGCGGGTCATGGGGATTTTGATGCTCAGCCCGAGCAGCGTCTGGCGCAGCTCGCACAACCATCACCACAATCACAATTCCAAGCTCCGCGGCTCCCACATCGGATCGTATCCGATTATGACGACCGAGCAATTCCGCCAGAGTTCACCGCGCAAACGCTTCAACTACCTTTTTGTCCGCCACCCGCTCACGATCCTCTTCGGCTACGTGTTCATGTTTCTCCACGGGATGTGCGTGTATCCGTTTTTCAACCACCCGCGCGAACACCTCGATTGTCTCCTCGCGGTGATCGTGCACGTGGCGATCAGCTTCGGCCTTTACGCGGTGGGCGGCTGGACGGCGGTCATTTGCACGCAACTGCTCCCGCATTTCATCATGGACGCGGTCGGCTCGTATTTTTTCTACGTGCAGCATAATTTCCCCGACGTCTCCTTCAGCGACAAAGACGGTTGGACCTACGAAAAGGCCGCGCTCGAATCTTCCAGCTACATGCGCACAGGGCCGATCTTGGAGTGGTTCACGGCCAACATCGGCTACCACCACATCCATCACCTCAACTCGCGCGTGCCGTTTTACCGCCTGCCCGAGGTGATGGCGGCGCTCCCGGAATTGCAGTCGCCCAAAATCGTCCGGCTGTGGCCCGCCGACATCTGGCGCTCGCTGCAACTCAAGGTCTGGGACGTGCCCACGCAGCGCATGGTCGGCGTCCGCGGGCTGTAAACCCCAGCGCGGCCGACCCGGAGTTTTTCCTCTCATGACTCCATCTTACACGGCGGCTGAAATCGCGGCGCAACTCAAGGGCGAGGTCATCGGCGACGGCACGGTGCGGCTCACGGGCTTCGCGGCGGCCGACCGCGCGCGGGCTGGCGACCTGACGTTTGCGGAAAAAGACACGTATTTCGCCGCCGCCGAGGCGAGTGCGGCCGCGGCGATTTTGGTTTCGGGGCCGTTTACGTCGGCGACGAAGGTCGTGATCCGCGTGGCCAACGCCCGCGTCGCGGCGGCACGGGTGTTGCCGTTGTTTTTCCCGCCCGAGGAATTTGCGGCGGGCATCCACCCCAGCGCGACGGTGGCCCCCACGGCGCAGATCGATCCCACGGCTCACATCGGGCCGCATTGCGTGATCGGCGCGGGCGTGAAGATCGGCGCCCGCACGGCACTCCTCGGCGGCAATCACGTGGCGCACGATAGCCAGCTCGGCGATGACGTGCGGCTGTTTCCCAACGTGGTCGTTTATGCGCACACGCAGATCGGGCATCGCACCGCGATCCATGCGGGCACCGTGATCGGCTCCGATGGCTACGGCTACGTCTTCGACCAAGGTCGGCACGTGAAAATCCTCCAAGTCGGCAACGTCGTGATCGGCGATGATGTGGAAATCGGTTCCAACACCTCGATCGACCGCGCGGCCCTCGGCTCCACCATGATCGGCTCCGGCACCAAGATCGACAACCTCGTGCACGTGGCGCACAACGTCGTCTTTGGCCAACATTGCTTGATCATGGGCCAATGCGGCTTCGCGGGCAGCACCCAGTTTGGCGATTATTGCGTGATCGCCTCGCAATCCGGCGTGGCCGGACACCTTAAAATCGGCCGCCAAGTGACCGTCGGGGCCAAATCGGGCGTGATGCGCGATATCGGCGACAAAGAAACTGTGCTCGGTTTCCCGGCCGCACCGGACAAACAAGCTAAGCGCCAATGGATCGGCATCCAACGCCTGCCGGAGATGATCGTGCAGCTGCGCGACCTCGAAAAACAAGTGGCCGCACTCACCGCCGCCGCGGCTCCGCGCCACGATTGAGCGTCGGGAGGTCGTCCGCGGGTAGGCGGGGTCGTCTGACCCACGCCGAAACGAGGTTAAGGAGTCAAAAACCCTGATTTTGACCCAAAAAACCTTAGTTTAGGGCCGATTTTGCCTATTTTTGCCGTAAAATCGTAGATTCCCAACGCGTCCCTAAAAGGGAGAATCACGTTTCAGGTCGTTTCCAAGGCTCCGACAAGAACGTGAGACGCGTTGGTATCGAGGTGAGACGCGTCTCACGTCGTTTTCAACG
>CAJAFD010000559.1 GCA_903938935.1 uncultured Opitutia bacterium | reverse complement strand
GCGCGTGGCGGGCCGCACGTTTCCGGAATTCATGCGACTCGACATCGGCGAGGCGCACGCCTTCGCGCGCGAGTTGTTGGCGGCGTATCGGGAAAATCCGGCGCTCGGAGATGTCGTCGTGGGCATCGAGCAGCGGTTGCATTTTCTTTTGGAAACAGGACTCGGTTACCTCACGCTCGAGCGTGATTACGCGACGCTTTCCGGCGGCGAATCGCAGCGCGTCCGTCTCGCGACGCAGCTCGGCATGGGCCTGATCGGCGTGATCTACGTGCTCGATGAACCGAGCATCGGCCTGCACGCGCACGATAATCAGAAATTGATCGAGACGCTCGTGGCGTTGCGCGATCGCGGCAACACCGTGCTCGTCGTCGAACACGACGAAGACACGATGCGCGCGGCTGACGAGATTCTGGAACTCGGCCCTGAAGCCGGCGTCGAGGGCGGGCGCATTTTGTTTCAAGGCCCGCCGGCGTTGTGCGCCGCGCAGCCGCCGAGCGTGTCGCGCACGGGTCCGTTTCTGGCGCGCAAACAAACGGTCACGAAAGCGGCGAAAAACAAAAAACCCGACGGCGCGTGGCTCACCGTGCGCGAGGCGAGGGAGCACAATTTGAAAGGCGTCGATGCGCAATTTCCCGTGGGCTTGCTCACGTGCGTCACCGGTGTTTCCGGCTCGGGCAAGAGCACGCTCGTTAACGACGTCCTCGCCGTCGCCGCGGCGAAAAAACTCAACGGCGCCCGCGGTCTGCCCGGTAAACACCGCCACATCGAGAATCTGGATTTTTTTGAAAAACTCGTGCAGGTCGATCAAGAGCCCATCGGTCGGAGCCCGCGCTCAAATCCCGCGACCTACATTGATCTGCTCGGGTTGCTGCGCGATCTCTTCGCGATGGTGCCGCTCGCCAAAGTGCGCGGTTACAAGGCGAGTCGGTTTTCGTTTAACGTTCGCGGCGGACGCTGTGAACGTTGTCAGGGCGATGGCGCGATCAAACTCGATATGCAATTCATGGCCGACGCCTACGCGCCGTGCCCGAGTTGCGGCGGCAAACGGTTTAACCGCGAGACGCTCGAGATTTTGTTTCACGGCAAATCCATCGCCGATGTGCTCGCGATGACGGTGCGAGAGGCGATCACGTTGTTTCGCAACGTCCCGCGCGTGATCGATAAGCTCGCGACGCTTGATGCCGTCGGACTCGGTTATCTCACGCTGGGGCAATCGTCCACGACGCTCTCCGGCGGCGAGGCGCAGCGCATCAAACTCTCGCTGGAACTCAGTAAGCGCCAGCAAGGCTCGACGCTCTACATTCTCGATGAGCCGACGACGGGGCTGCATTGGGTCGATATCCAGAAATTGATGGACTTGCTCTTCAAGCTCCGTGATGCGGGCAACACGATCATCGTGATCGAACACAATCTCGACGTGATCCACCTCGCCGACTGGCTCATCGATCTCGGACCGGGTGGCGGCCGCGAGGGCGGAGAACTCGTTTACGCGGGCCCGCGCGCGGACATCGAAAGCTGCGCGCGTTCGCTCACGGGCCAGGCGCTCAAACGCTGGCGCGCCCAGAAATAAACGGGTCGCGCCAGAGCGAACGTGAGCGTTATTTGACGGCGGCCCAGACGCGTTGCACGTCGTCGTGGTCGTCGAGCTCGTGGAGAAATTCGCCGACTTCGATGCGGGCGGCCTCGTCGAGTTGCGGATAATTTTTCGCGAGGTAACCGAGTTCCGCGGTGACGACCGTCCAACCATTTTTACCGAGCCACGTGGAGACGGCGTGCACGTCTTTGATGCCCGTGATGAAGCGGGCGCCGGCGTGGCCTTCGGGGATGTCGTCGTTGGTCTCGGAGGAGACGGCTTCGAAATCATTGGCGCCGGCCTCGATGGCGGCGGCCTCCAGGTCGGTCGTCGCGACGGGATGATGGGCTTCGACCAGGCCGACGTGATCAAAAAGGAATTTGTTGCTGCCGGCGCCGCCGAGGATGCCTTTTTTAAACATCACGCGCATTTCGGGTGCGGTGCGTTGGTGGTTATCGGTGTAAACCTCGACGATGACGGGGACTTTGTGGGGCGCGTAGCCTTCGAAGACGACGTGTTCGAGGACCATTTTATCGTCGCCGATGCCGGCGCCTTTTTTGATGGCGCGCTCGATGACGTCGCGGGTGACGCTGGCTTTTTTAGCTTTTTCGACGGCGGCGAAAAGCCGCGCGTTGCCCGCCGGATCGGGTCCGCCGAGTTTGGCGGCGACGCTGATTTCTTTGGTCAGCTTGCCGGAAACTTTGCTTTTGCGCTCGTTAACGATGGCGCGTTTCGCGTGGAGCCATTGACGTCCCATAAGTTGGAAGAGGTTGCGGGTGGTTGAGTGGCGGGCAATCCCGGAAATGGGCGGGACGGCCCGAGGATATTAAAATTCGGCCGTGCCGGGGGTGCGGGCGAAGGGGATGACGTCGCGGATGTTGGCGACGCCGGTGACGAACATGAGCATGCGCTCGAAGCCGAGGCCGAAACCGGCGTGCGGCACCGTACCGTAGCGGCGGAGGTCGAGGTACCACCAATAAGATTTCTCGTCGAGATGGTGGAGCGCCATGCCTTCGCGGAGGACGTCGAGACGTTCCTCGCGTTGGCTGCCGCCGATGATTTCGCCGATGCCGGGCACAAGGAGATCCATGGCGGCGACCGTCTGGCGATCGGGTGCGTCGCCGTCGTTTTTGCGCATGTAGAAGGCTTTGATCGCGCGCGGGTAATTGTAGACCGTGACTGGGCACTTGAAGTGTTCCTCGCTGAGGAAACGCTCGTGTTCGGATTGGAGGTTGTCGCCCCACGTGACGGGGTGCTCCCACGTGCGGCCGGACGCGGTGAGGATCGCGATGGCTTCGGTGTAACTGCAGCGTTGGAACGGACGCTCGAGGACGAAGTCCAGGCGGGCGAGCAGGTCTTTGTCGACGAACTTGGAGAAAAATTCGAGATCGGCGGCGCAGTGTTGTTTGGCGTCGCGGATGAGGTATTTGACGAATTCTTCGGCGAGCGCCATGTCGCCCTGAAGATCGCAAAACGCCATCTCGGGCTCGATCATCCAGAACTCGGAGGCGTGGCGGGAAGTGTGGGAATTTTCGGCGCGGAAGGTGGGGCCGAAGGTGTAAACGTTGGAAAGTGCCGTGGCGAAGATCTCGGCTTCAAGTTGGCCGGAGACGGTGAGAAACGTTTTCTTGGCGAAGAAGTCTTGAGTGGAGTCGATGGCGCCGTCCTCGGTCTTGGGCGGCTGAGCGAGATCGAGCGTCGTGACGCGGAACATGTCGCCCGCGCCTTCGGCATCGCTGGCGGTGATGATGGGCGTGTGGACGTAGCAGAAGGATTTTTCCTGGAAGAATTGGTGGACGGCGTAGGCGAGTCGGCTGCGCACGCGGAAGACCGCGCCGAAAAGATTGGAGCGGGGGCGGAGGTGGGCGATTTCGCGGAGGAATTCGAGGGTGTGGCCTTTTTTCTGGAGCGGGTAAGTGGCATCGGCTTCACCGAGGACTTCGAATTTCTCGGCGACGACTTCCCATTTTTGGCCCTGACCTTGGGAGGGCACGAGTTTGCCGCGGACGGCGATCGAGGCGCCGGTGCTGGCGCGGGTCACGGCGGCGTAGTCGGGCAGGGTGGCGTCGACGATGACTTGGATGCCTTTCAGGCAGGAGCCATCGTTGAGCTCGACGAAGGAAAAGGCTTTGGCGTCGCGGCGGGTGCGGACCCAGCCTTGGAGAAAGATGGTGTCGAGGGCTTGGGTGCTGGCGAGGGCGTCTTTGACGAGCGTGCGATTCATGGGCGTTTTGGTACGGAAGGGTTTCGGGCTCGGCTCGGTTGAGGCGAGGTTAATTATGCTGGATTTGATCAAAGCGGCAGTTGCGCCGTTGGCGAGATTGGTTCATTTCAAGGGATGCGCTTTCTCGCCAAAATATTATCAGTCGCGTGCTGGTTCTGGGTCGGAGGGGCTGCGGTCACCCCTAGTTTGGCGGCCAAGGGCACACTTGAGGAACAACAGGCGGAGGTGCGCACGATGCGCGATCAGGTGCTGGCCGACCTTTATCGCCGCGATGCTTCGCTGCGGGAAAAAATCAATCGAGCGGAAGGCTACGCGGTGTTTTCCAATGTGGGCGTAAATTTGATTTTCGCGAGCGTCGCGGGCGGTAAAGGAATCGTCGTGGATCGACGGGGCAAGGAGACGTTCATGAAGATGGCCTCGGGTGGTTTTGGTCTCGGGCTCGGGGTGAAAGATTTTCGCGCGGTGTTTGTTTTTAAGACGAAGCCAAAACTGGCGCAATTTATCGAGACCGGCTGGGACTTCGGCGCGCAGGCCGATGCGGCAGCGCAATCGGGTGAAAAGGGTGGGGCGGCGGCAGGCGCGGTGACGGTAATGCCCGATGTGGATGTTTACCAAATCACCAAAAACGGCGTCGCTTTACAGGCTACGCTCCAGGGAACGAAGTACTGGCGCGACGCAGATTTGAACAACTGATCTCACGCGGGTTCAATTTCGCTGTATCACTTGGAACCCGTTGTCGTGATTAGGTGTGATTTGGGGTGTGTGCTGATGAATTAATGGCGCATCTTAGCTCGGTGCTGCGGTGAATAGTTGGGCTGCAATTGCTCGGGGGCCAAACCTACGGACTCATGGGTGGCCATGGTGATTGAGTCGGCGCGGATGCTGACTTGGGGGTCCTTTAGGCGCAGAGAGATAGTCGCGAGATTGTAACTCGTGTTACGGTTGCATGGCCTCAGCGTGAACTTCCGGTGACGGCATTGGTTTAACGTTGCGGGACCGGTTTGTGACTCTGCCACGTAGGGAGCATGATCTCATCTACGGCGCTGCGTGCGCTCATTTATGTCACCTTTTTTAGTATTGTCGTACCGATCTGGGCCCAAAGTGACTCGAACGCGGGTACGCTTTCTGGCCGAGTGGTAAGCACGGCTAACGGCGTCGGCATTATGGGCGTCGCGGTCAGCGCGGCAGGACAATCTACGCAGACGGATCTGAATGGTCTTTTCCGCCTGGACCGAGTGCCGACTGGGGCGCACGAACTCACTTTGGCCAAGAACGGTTTTGATCCGTTGAAAATCACGGACGTTGAAGTGAAAGCCGGCGGCAACGAGCGCCTCGATTTAGCGCTCAATCCCGCGATGAGTCAGCCCGACACCGTGATCAAAATGGACGCCTTTACCACCTCCGCCGCCGTGGTGGTCAACTCCGGCGCGGGCTTGTTGGCGCAGCGCCAAAAGGCGATCGCGGTGAGCGATGCCATCGGCAGTGACCAGATGAGCCGCCTGGGTTTCAATGATGCGGCGCAAGCGATGAAAGCCGTCACGGGCGCCTCCGTCGTCGACGGCAAGTACGTTTACATCCGCGGCCTTGGCGAACGCTACAGCTCGACTTCACTCAATGGCGCCGAGGTCCCTAGTGCCGATCCTGATCGCCGCGCGGTGCAGATGGATCTTTTCCCTGCTGAATTGATCGACGCCATCGTCACGTCCAAGACGTTTACGCCGGATCGTCCCGGCAATTTTTCAGGTGGTAATGTCGATATCCGCACCAAGTCCATGCCTGACACTCGGACGCTGGCGATATCCGTTGGCACTTCCTATAACTCCCAGACCACAGGCAAGGACTTCCTCACTTACGACGGAGGCGAAGACTGGCTCGGCCGTGACGACGGCTCGCGTCAGATCCCAGCAGAACTTCAGGGTAAAACCATTCCTGCGCGCGGGCTCGCCACCGATGCTGAAATCGGCCGGCTCTCGCGTCTCTTTTCCCCGACTATGGCGCCCCACACCATTGAAGCGCCGTGGAACCGCAAGGCATCCCTTACTTTTGGTGATCGCTTCGATTTGGGCGAACAAAAGCTCGGGGTTATCGCAGCACTCACCTACGCGCACGACTACAACAGTTACTCCGGAGGCAAGATCGGTCGCAATGAGCGGCAAGGCATCAATAGTCCCCAGCTCTCTAGCACCGTCTCGCTTGAAGACAATCGCAGCGCCGAAGAGATCGCGGCTGGCGCGACTGGCAAGATATCCTGGCAACCCAGCACGGCCCATGAGATCTCCCTGAACGGTCTTTACAACACCACCAGCGAGGACGTGGCTCGACTCCAAAGCGGTCTCTACATCGCGGGTGGTGGTCTTGATAACGACCAGATCTACACGACGCGCACCTTGAAATTTACCGAGCGCTCATTGCGCTCTGGGCAACTCACCGGGCGGCATGTTTTTCCAGCGTGGCACGATTTCCTCGTCGAGTGGTCTGCCGCCAACGCGACGAACACGCAAAAAGAGCCCGATACTCGTTTCTTCAACAACTCCAGCCGCGTCATCGGTGGTCAGACCTTTTACGAGTGGGAGACCTCCGGCCTCGTCAACCCGGCGCGTTACTATCGCGACCTTGAGGAGACGCGTCGCGATTTCGGCGCGGACTTCACCCTCCCGCTGACCACGGCCACCGGCAAGGAATTCAAATTAAAGTCCGGCTTCACGATGTCTCGCATCGAACGGACCTTCCGGGAGCGCCAATATCTCTATCGCTCCCTCGGTCGACGCTTCGACGGTAACGATCAGACGTTTTTCCTGCCTTCATTTGTCGGCAACGTGAACTCCGCAACGGGTCGTTTCACGAACGACACGATCTTCCTCCAAGACACCTCAGCACCGCGCAATAACTACGACGCCACGATGGATGTTGATGGTTACTACTTCATGGCCGAAGTACCTTTGACCAAGAAGCTCCGCGCCATCGGTGGCGCACGCATCGAGAGCACCGATATCCTCGTCAGCAGTGGCGATCCGACCCGGCGTAAGGGCATCCTCGATCTCCGTGACACGTTGCCCTCGTTGAATCTGGTCTACGAATTGCAGCCCAAGATGAACCTGCGTGCCGCCTTTGGTCGCACGCTCGCTCGGCCAAATTTCCGTGAACTCGCGCCGTACGAAACCTTCGAGTTCGTCGGCGACTTCGTCTACATCGGCAACCCCGATTTGAAGCGCACACTGATCGATAATTATGATTTGCGCTGGGAGTGGTTTACCGGCCCAGGCCGCATCGTGGCCGTGAGCGCATTTCTCAAGGAGATGAAGAACCCGATCGAGAAAGCCATCTTTGCGCCGACCGGCGTGATCATCAACCAAGGTGAAATCCAATTCCAGAATCCTGAAAAGGGCCGGGTCTTGGGCGCCGAGTTTGAACTGCGCCAGAAATTGGGCGGGCTCTGGTCGCCGCTGGAAAATTTCACCGCTGGGCTCAATCTCACGTTTGTAGAATCTTCCGTCGAAATCTCCGCGGGTGAGCTCAAAGTGGCTCGCCTGTACGAGCCCAACGCCACATCGAAGCGTCCTCTCGCCGGCCAGTCGAATCACCTCGTGAACGGTGATCTCAGTTATTCAAACCCGCGCACCCGCACCTCGGCTAGCATTTACTATAATGTTTTCGGTGAGCGTCTCGCGCTCGTGAGTCCCCCGGGTACACCCGATATTTACGAGCAACCCGCGACCGAGCTCGACTTCATCGTTTCACAGAAATTCGGCGTGCGCTGGAAGGTCGGTTTCTCCGCAAAAAACCTTCTCAACTCCCGCGAGGAGGCGACCCAGACCTTCCGCGGCACCGACTACACCCGTTACGAGCGCACGCGCGGTCGCAGCTATTCGCTCAGCCTCGGCTATGGCTTCTGAGCTCCCTCAATTTTGTCAGCCAACTATCAAACATAACCATCCATCCGCATGAAACGTCCTCTGCTCAGCTCATTAATCGCGCTCCTCGCCGCTCCCGCCGGCGTGTTCGCCGCCGATGTTGTCGTCACGAGTAACATCACCGCCAACGCCACTTGGACCAAGTCCAACGTCTACATCCTCGACACCAAGATCTATGTCACCAGCGGCGCGACCCTCACGATTGAGGCCGGCACCGTCGTAAAGGGTCGGGCCAAAGCCAATCCCGTTGACGCCACCGCTCTAGTCATCGCCCGCGGCGGTAAGATCAACGCCCAAGGCACCGCCTCGAGCCCGATCATCTTCACGGCTGAGTCTGATCTTCTCACCGGCAACCTCACCCAATCTGACCGCGGTCTCTGGGGCGGCGTTGTGATCCTCGGTCGCGCCCGCATCAACACCACCAGCGGCCAAGGTAACGTCGAAGGCATTCCTACGACCGAGCCGCTCGGCACCTACGGCGGCACCGATGATGACGATAACTCCGGCATTCTCCGCTACGCCCAAATCAAACATAGCGGCGCTATCGTCGCGGCCAACGTCGAACTCAACGGCCTGACCATGGGCGCAGTTGGTCGCGGTACGACCATCGAATACATCGATATCTACGCCGGTAACGACGACGGCTACGAGTGGTTCGGCGGCACCGTCAACACCAAGTATCTCATCAGCTCGTTCAACGACGATGACAACTTTGACTGGGACGAGAGCTTCCGCGGCAAAGGTCAATTCTGGTTCGCCATCGGTGCATCCGACAAAGGTAACCAAGCCATGGAAATGGACGGCGGCACCACCCCAGAAGACGGTACGCCCTACGCCATTCCAGAACTCTACAATCTTACGCTCATCGGCTCGGGCTCAAGCTCCAGCAACACCAACAGCAATGGCCTGATCTTCCGTGATAACACGGGCGGTAAAGTCTACAACACGATCATCCATGACTACCGCAATTACGCGGTGCGCATCGAGACCGAGAGCGCTCAGTCCCAAGACAGCGCCAAGCGCCTCGCCGCTGGCGACCTCGCTATCGCTAACAGCATTTTCGGCACTTTCGGTGCTGGCACGGGCAACACCCAACTCTTCCTTGCCCCTAACGCCACCTCCGGCGGCGCTGCTCCCTCCACTAACTACACGGTGGAACACATCACGGGCACCGCTCAGTCCAACCGCATCAACACCGACCCGATGCTCACCGGCATCAGCCGCAGTCGCAATAAGGCCCTCGACCCCCGTCCCGCCACCGGCAGCCCAGCGCTCTCCGGCGCCAAGACCCCTCCGACTGACGGCTTCTTCGCGCAGACCGACTATGTCGGCGCCTTCAAGACCTCCAACTGGGCCAAGGGTTGGAGCGCGATTTCCGCTCTCGGTTATCTGACCGACAGCGACACCACGGTCGTTGATGAACCCGTGGTTCGCGGTTCTACCACGAAGCTTTTCAACATCTCCACCCGTGCGACGCTCGCAGCTAACGGCACCCTTTTCGGCGGATTCACCCTTTCGGGCACGCAATCCAAGACCGTCATCATCCGCGCGGTGGGCCCTGGTCTGACGCCACTCGGTGTTTCGGGCGCTCTGGCTGATCCTACGATGGAACTCTTCCAAGGCACCAACGTGATCGCGTCCAATGATGATTGGAGTGGCACGCAGGCTTCCTCGCTCACCGCCGAAGCCGGTGGTTTCTCGCTGCCTGCCTCCAGCAAAGACTCGGTCTTGGTCAAGACGCTCGCTCCGGGCGGCTACACCGTTCAGATCAAAGGCAAAGGCGCTTCCGGTGAAGTGATTTTTGAAGTTTACGAAGTCCGCTGAGTTAGATCTCGGCTGATTAGCTAGTTATCGGCGGCGCCTACGGGCGCCGCCTTTTTTGTGACTCAGTTTCACCCCAGCGCATTGAAGGGCTGACATGAAGTGGTTTGGATCATCACCCGTGATCGAGGGACGCATCCATCAGCCTCGGTGGACTTGGACCGGGTGGCTGCAGTTAACCGACGTTGCGTGGATCAGTTGGCAACCGCTGTCGGGATGGGTTCCGCGCCAAAAAGCTCAGTCCATGCGACCCACGTGCGGATGCGGGCGGCGCGAGAGACCTCGGGTTGGGGCAACGTCGCAGCAAGACTAAGATTTGCCGTGAGGAGGGCGCGGGCAGCAGCCTGCTCGCCAACGGCATGGTAGGCCCGGGCGAGGGTAGGAGCTTCCCGGACGCGTTCATCGGCCGGTAAGGATGCCAAGAAAACACCGACGTTTTTTAGGACGATCTCGCTGCGTGCGGTTTGATTACAAGCGACCCATGCGCCCGCGACGGCTGTCAGCTCGCTCACTCTCCATGGGCCTTTGATCGAGTCAGCGAGGGTCTCAGCCTGCCCAAGCCATACCTGGGCCGCATCGATTTCGCCGAGGGCGTGGGTCGCAATTGCAACCGTACGCATGGCTTCTCCGTCGCTCCAACCCGGTTTTTTGGGCAACAGTTGCGCCGCAGTTTGGATAAGTTGGCTGGCGCCGTCGCATGCACCTTGGTGGTGGTGCGCGATCGCGACAGCTGACAAGGCTTCAGCTTTTTGGCGGTAGGTGCCGTAGCGTCGATTTTCTTCCATACTTAGAGCGAGCTGTTCTGCGCGGTTTAATTCGCCCGCTGCCACCAACGCGCGCACTACCGAAAGTTGAGCGAATGCGCGGTCTTCGGCATCGGCGATCCCTTGGGCGATTTTTTGGGCCAATTCGAGACGGCCCAGTCGAGCTTGGGTGAAGGCGAGGGCGCGTGAGATCCGGGTGTGATGCCAATCCGTGGTTAGGGCATGGGCCACGTCGACCTTTAACATCAGCGCGTCGACCTCGGTTCGACGAGATACCGGCAGAGCATCAATCACGTTGAGTAATACTTGCGCCTGAGTGAGAGGAGGAGATTCTGCGGCGATCAGGATGGCGACTTCGCCTTCACCCACTCGAGTAAATCCTGCTGCGGCCGTCGTGATGAGGTCCGAGCGTTCAGCCGGAGAAGCGGTTTCACTTATAACCTTCCTCGCCTCCTTCGAAGTAAAGGCAGCTCCACCGGATGCAACCAAGGCAGAAGCTGCTACGCTGAGCATGAGCGCGGCGAGCGTGCTGAATTTCATGTCATTCAGCCCCCATTATGTCACCACATGAGTCAAGTCCCGCGCCACAGCACATCTCCAATTTAACCCAGCTGTAACTTTAGGTTTTTTTAAATAACACCCTATCGTTTCGGATTCGTAACCGATCCGTCATGATTTCGTAACAAATGGGGATTAGATTTGTGCGAGTCGGAACGTCCGACCCATCAAACCTCACCTATGAATAACCGTTTCATTTCAAAATCATTGGCGCTTGTGGCCGGGATTTGCATCACCTCCAGCGCCCTGCTCGCGCAGGACAGCGGCCCGCTCATCGACCTGTTGGTCAAAAAAGGCGTCGTCAGCGATCAAGAGGCTGAAGACCTACGCGTCGAACTCCAAAAAGATTTCGCCGTCAATTCATCTGCTGGTAAGCTCAATCTCAGCTCCTCGCTGGTCGAATTCAAACTCTCCGGCGACCTGCGCATGCGTTACGAGGCCAACAGCCAGACGCCCGAGCTCGCCACCGGCGGCGCCGCCGTCAGCAACGAAACCTCCCGCCAGCGTTACCGTTTCCGTTTCAACGGCGACATGATCCTCCAAAAAGGCTGGACCGCCGGTTTTGCCCTGGAGACCGCTCAAGCCTCCGATTCTGGCAATCAAACCTTCACCGGTGGTGCCGATGATTACGGCATATTTCTCAGCCGCGCCTACGTCGGTTGGCAGCCCAACTTGAATTGGACTTTCGTCCTCGGTAAGCAGAAGAATCCGTTTTACACGACCGACATGCGCTGGGATGGCGACATCAACCCCCAGGGAGCCTATGAAGGCTACAAGATGTTCCTCGGTGCTAAAGACACTCTGGAGTTTCGCGCCATGCAGCACATCATGTTCGACAATAACGAGCAGCTCGTCGGTCCAGCCGGTCGCGACGCTTGGATGTTCGAGCACCAGGCCGCCTACACGCACTGGTTTGCGCCGGACAACCTCAGCAGCGCCATCTTCGCCATCGGTTACACCTCTTACGGTCAATCGACGATGACTGGTCTCCTTAACTCGGCGACCTACACGGGTACGACCCGTGCGCAGAACTACGGCACACTCAGCGGCGAAGTGAACCTCGCCAACATCCAAGGCCCCGGCACCTCCCTGAAATTCTACTGGGACGGCTCCTACAACTTCACGGGCGCCACCCGCGCCTACCGCGTCTACAACGTCAACTCCACCCTTTTTGACGAAGGCGCTGGCGCTTGGCTCGCTGGTATCGGCTACAGCTACGGCACGGGCAAGGTGCAAGGTGACTACAGCGCCAAACTCGACTACCGCGAGGTCGGTCTGACCTCCATCGATCCCAACGCTAATGATTCCGACTGGGCTTTCGGTAAGACTAACCAGATAGGCCTGAAGCTCGCACTCTCCTACAACATCACCGATTTCGCTAACTTCAACGTCACCTACTTCGACACCAAGGTGCTGCAGGAGAAGATGACTTATTCCCTCGGCAACCTCAACCGCTCCAGCGAAGTGCTGGTCGACCTTGTGGTTAAATTCTAATTCCCTGTCGCATCCTCCTGTTTCCTCCCATGAAAAAATCTATTCTCCTCCTCGCCGCTCTCGCCCTCGCCACCACGGCCTCGGCTCAGAAGCTCGTGATTAAAGGCTCCGATACCCTCGGCGCCAAACTTGTCCCCACGCTCGCCGAAGAATACAAGGCGAAGCACCCGGGCGTCTCGTTTGAAATCGCGGCCGAAGGCTCGACCACGGGTCTTGCTGCGATCATCGACGGCACGGCCCAGATTGGCATGTCCTCCCGCCGCGCCAAAACCACCGAGGTCTCGGCCGCGCAGGCCAAGGGCGTGACGATGAAGCCCATCATCGTCTGCTACGACGGCATGGCGGTTTGCTTGAACGACAAGAGCCCGGTCAAGAATCTCACCAAGCGCCAAGTTGAGCAAATCTTCACCGGTGACATCACGGACTGGTCTGCGGTCGGTGGTCCTGCCGGCAAGATCTCGATCTACACGCGCAATACCTCCTCTGGTACTTATTCCGATTGGAAGGATCTCGCGATGAAGAAGCGCGACTACGCCGGATCATCGCAAAAAATGGCCGGCAACGAGCAAATCGCTGCCGAAGTTGCAAAGAACCCGAACGGTATCGGCTACCTCGGCCTAGCCTACATCAACGCCGAAGGTATCAAAATTGTCCCAATCGATGGCGTGCTGCCCAACAAAGCGACCGTCTTGAGCAAGAAGTATCCCTACGCGCGTCCGACGTTCTATTACACCAACGGTGAACCCACTGGCGAAGCGGCCAAGTTCATCGATTTTAGCCTAAGCGACGAAGGTCAAAAGATCGTCGAGAAGGTTGGTTTCATCACCCTCCGCTAAAACGGCGCTGTAACTCTCCTCAAGGGCCCATTCCGGTAGCGATCTGGATTGGGCCCTTTTTTTATTACCCACGTTCACCACCCAAAACTAATCATCATGAAGACGACCCTTGCTCTCCTTGTTACCCTTGCCGCCTCCGGCACCTTGTTCGGTCAGAAACTAGTGATCAAAGGATCCGATACGCTTGGAGCTAAACTAGTCCCGACCTTGGCCGAAGAATATAAGGCCCGGCACCCGGGTGTATCGTTCGAGATTGCCGCCGAAGGCTCCACCACCGGTATCGCCGCGATCATCGACGGCACCGCCCAGATTGGCATGTCTTCACGCCACGCCAAACCCACTGAAGTTTCCGCTGGTCAGGCCAAAGGCGTGAATCTCAAGGACACCACGGTCGCTTTCGACGGCATGGCCGTGATCGTCCATGCGAGCAACCCCATCAGTACTCTCACCAAACGCCAGGTTGAGCAGATTTTCACGGGTGATGTCGCCGACTGGTCCGCCGTCGGCGGCAACGCCGGGAAGTTTTCCATTTATACGCGCAACACTTCGTCCGGCACTTATTCGGATTGGAAAGACCTCGCGATGAAAAAACGCAATTACGCGCCCTCGTCCCAAAAAATGGCCGGCAATGAGCAGATCACCTCCGAGGTAGCGAAGAATCCCAGTGGTATCGGCTATGTCGGGCTCGCTTACATCAATGACCCCGGCATTAAAGTGGTCTCGATTGATGGCCTGCTGCCCAACCGGGCCGACATTGTCGCCGGCAAGTATCCTTATTCCCGCCCAACGTTCTACTACACTAACGGTGAGCCCACGGGCGAGGCCGCCAAATTCATAGCTTTTACGTTGAGTGCCGAAGGCCAAAAAATCGCGGAGAAGGTGGGTTTTGTCTCCGTGCCATGAGCGTCATCTAATTGTGACCCAAGGACCGCTTGACCCGTGATGGGCGCGCCCTTGTGTCACTTATGATTTAGTCTGAAAAAAGTTTCTTTTCGATCTCATGGATTCCCTGCGACCCGCACCTAACTCGGATTTTTTGGTTAACAAGAAGCGTGTCCGCGTGCTCGGGCTTTCCTTTGATGACGCCGTCAAAATTTTCTTTGGCGGTAATGCCTTGGTTTCGGTTATAGTCCTAGCGCTGATTACCTATTTTTTGTTTCAGGAAGGCTTCGGATTTTTCGGCCAGAACCACCGTAATTTGCTCACGTATCGCCAAGCCGGACTCGAATACGTCGACTACATTCGCACTCAAGAGAGCGCCCACACCGCGCTCACCCGTTATCTCTCCGATCTGCGCCTGCGTCAGTTCAACTATGCCACCCTGGAGAAGAACATCTCTCCCTCCGCGGCTAATGAGTCGCTGGTCGCTTTCGATGATTTCGCCGCGCTCTACGGCGACGCCGTAGAACCGTTGCGCGGCTTAGTCTCCGAACTCACCGAGCAGTCTACTGCCATCAAGACGAAGTTCCTCGTGGCCGAAGACAAGCGAGTGGAGCGCCAGCAACTCACCACTGAGGGCAAGATCGCCGAGGCGGCCGCCGTGAAGATCGAAACCGTCGATTTCGCCTTGGAGGTGAAAGCGCTCACGGGCACTCTTCCTGCCTACAAAGAACTCGCGGCTGAGTTCGCCAAGAAACTCGATGCCGCGCTTGTTACTGCCCCGGCGATGCCCACGCCGGAGTTAAAGAATCGTCTCGAGCGTTTTCGCCAGCTCAACAGTGATTTCATCGCGACCTTCCCGGCCACGACGCGTAGCCTCGAGACTTGGGATTACACTCGGGCCGTCCCGTGGTATCAGGCGTTTTCCGCTTTTCTCTTTGGTCGCGAGTGGCTCACCGCTAGCTTCTGGCAGGATTGGTATGGGATCGTGCCGCTTTTCATGGGCTCGTTGATGGTCTCATTGGTTGCGCTACTCCTCGCGGTTCCCATGGGCGTCGGCGCCGCGATCTACGTCAACCAGATCGCTTCTGCGGCCGAGCAACGTTTCATCAAACCCTGTATCGAGTTCATTTCCGCGATCCCATCGGTCGTGCTTGGTTTTTTCGGCATCGCGGTGCTCGGGCAACTTCTGCGCTGGCTATCGCAGCAGGATGCGCTCGCGTGGGTGCCGGGCTTCCCATTTAGCGAGCGGTTGAATATCCTGACGGCCGGCTGCTTGCTCGCGCTCATCGCCGTGCCCACGATTTTCACCCTCGCTGAGGACGCCCTGCAAAACGTGCCGAAAGCGTTTAAGGAAGCGTCGTTTGCCCTCGGTGCGACGCGTCTTCAGACGATCATCAAGATTGTGGTGCCGGCGTCGTTGTCGGGTATCATTTCCGCGGTCCTTTTGGGCCTTGGTCGGGTGATTGGCGAGACCATGGTCGTGCTCTTGTGCGCCGGTAATCGTATCGCCATTCCTGATTTCACGGCTGGCCTAGCGGTGGTCACCCAGCCTGTGCATACCATGACGGGGATCATCGCGCAGGAGATGGGTGAAGTGGTGCGCGGCAGCATTCACTATCGCGCGCTCTTCGTGGTCGGTCTCGGTCTCTTTTTCCTCTCACTCGCGATTAACTTTCTCGCGCAGAAAATCGTGAACAAATACCGCATCTCAATCGGCTGATCTCATGAGCGCGCTTAATCGTCATATTCTCCAATCCCAGCCCTCGGCTGCCCGCCGCTGGGAGGCCGCTGCCGTGTGGTTGTTTCGTAGCGCCACTTATGTGATCTTGCTTTGTGGAGCTCTGGTTTTTGGCACCATCGTCTTTAAGGGTTCCAAGACGGTGTTCACCACCACGGCGCCTTTTATCAACGTCGCATTTTTTACGGAAGCGCCTGAGTCGCTCTACGTTTTTGAATATCAGGGACAAAAAAGAGAAATGGGCGATCGTGAATTCCGTGCCTTCAAGGCGCAGCACCCCGATGCCAGTAATGTGAAGAGTGAGAGCTACGTCTACTCGGCAGGTGGTATTTTCCCCTGTATCGTCGGTACTGTGCTGCTGGTGCTCGGGTCCATGTTTATTGCTCTGACTCTCGGGGTAAGTGCGGCGGTTTATCTGAGTGAATATGCGACGCAAGGTCGGGTCGTCACCGCCATCCGGCTCGCGATCCTTAACCTCGCCGGAGTGCCTTCGATTGTCTTCGGTCTCTTCGGTCTCGGGCTTTTTGTGATCTATCTAGATTGGAATGTTTCGTTGATCGCCGGCTGGTTTACCCTCGCGTTGATGGTGCTGCCCGTCGTCATCACGGCCTCGGAAGAATCGCTGAAGTCCGTGCCCAAAGGTTTTCGCGAGGGCTCGCTCGCTCTGGGTGCGACCAAGTGGCAGACAATCCGCAAGAACGTTTTGCCCTATGCTCTTCCCGGAATTCTCACTTCGTCGATTCTCGGCATCGCGCGCGTCGCCGGTGAGACGGCACCGATCATGTTTACTGCCGCCTATGTCGTCCGCGACAAATTACCCTGGGAAGGGCTCACTTCGGTCAGTGATTTTTTCTTTCAGGGCGTGATGGCGCTGCCCTACCACATCTACGTCGTCAGCTCTAAGATACCTCAAAATGAATACACCGAGCGCGTCCAGTACGGTACGGCCTTTGTGTTTTTGATGATCGTGGCCACGATCGCGACGAGCTCGATCTTGCTGCGTAATAAATTGCGTAATCGCTATAAATGGTGAGCTCAACTTAGCCCAAGCCTCTGTCATGGATATCAAAACTTCTTTCAATTCCTCTTCCTCAGGCCGCTCAATTCCGGTTACGTCATCGCCCGTAGGCCCGACATTGATCGACATCGACCACGTTGATTTTTACTACGGCGCCTCGCAGGCGCTTCATGACATCAACCTGAAGATTGAAGAGAAAAAAGTCACTGCCTTCATCGGCCCCTCAGGTTGTGGTAAATCGACCCTCCTGCGTTGCCTGAACCGCATGAACGATTTGATCGACGGCACTCGTGTGGCCAAAGGTCAGATCAAGATTCGCGGTATTAATATCTACGACCCCAGTGTCGACGTCATCGAACTGCGTAAACGCGTGGGTATGGTCTTTCAGAAATCCAACCCCTTTCCGAAATCCATCTACGAAAACATCACCTATGGACTGCGCCTCCAGGGTCGTTCCAATAAATCGGATCTCGATGCCGTTGTGGAAAAATCTCTCCGTGGAGCTGCGCTCTGGGATGAAGTCAAAGATCGCCTTCACACCTCGGGTCTAGGCCTTTCGGGCGGCCAACAACAGCGCCTCTGTATCGCCCGCGCCATCGCCGTCGAACCCGAAGTGATTCTGATGGACGAGCCTTGTTCAGCCCTCGATCCGATCGCCACGGTCAAAGTCGAGGAGCTCATCCAGG
Source organism: uncultured Opitutia bacterium (assembly GCA_903938935.1). GTDB lineage: Bacteria > Verrucomicrobiota > Verrucomicrobiia > Opitutales > Opitutaceae > Tous-C4FEB. The sequence goes on along the minus strand of CAJAFD010000559.1, from coordinate 7,416 downwards.
AACTGCGCACCAAATTCACCATCGTGATCGTGACTCACAACATGCAGCAAGCCGCGCGTTGCTCGGATAAGACCGCTTTTTTCTATATGGGTAAACTCATCGAATTCGCCGATACCCGCGCGATTTTCATGAACCCCGCTAACGCTCAGACCGAAGCCTACGTCTCCGGTCGCTTCGGCTAAGATCTCTTTACTGACATGACGCACTACTCCGAAGAAATGAACCGGCTCAAAGAGAGCCTCCTTGCGATGGCCAGCCACGCCGAATCGGCCGTGGCCCGCTCCATCCGAGCGTTGGTCGAACGCGACGACGCCCTCGCGCGCCAAGTCCAAGAGGATGATAACATCCTCGACCAACTTGAAGTTGAGATCGATGACATCGCCATTCACCTCCTCACCAAAGCCCCGCTCGCGACCGAGCTCCGACTCATCACCGTTGCGATGAAAATCTCCCAAAACCTCGAGCGTGTCGGCGACGAAGCGGTGACCATTTGCCGCCGTTGCATCGATCTCAACGCCGAGCCCCAACTCAAGCCCTACGTCGATCTCCCCCGCATGGCCACCATGGGCCTCGAGATGCTCCGCGAGGCTATCACTGCTTTCATTAACCGTGACCCCGAGAAAGCCCGTTTGGTGATTCCGCGCGACGGCGATGTGGATAATCTTAACCGCCAACTGCACCGCGAGCTTTCCAGCTACATGGTGGAGCGCCCTTCCAATATCTCACGCTGCTTGAACCTAATGGTGATCTCCAAAAGTCTCGAACGCATCGCCGACCACGCCACCAACATCGCCGAAGAAGTCGTCTATTTATACGAGGCTAAAGACATCCGCCACACGGCCGGCAAAGCCAATGAAACCTAAAATTCTGCTCGTTGATGACGAGCCTGATGCGCTGGAAGTTCTCGGCTTTAAACTCCGTCAGGCCGGCTACAACGCTCTGCTCGCCAAGGACGGTGAACGGGCAATCGCCCTAGCTCGTGACGAACGTCCGGCGCTCATCGTACTCGATCTCATGCTGCCCGAGGTCGACGGCTTGGAGGTCTGCAAAATTCTCCGACGCGACCCCAACACTGCGGCTATTCCGATCATCATGCTCACGGCGCGAGCCGCGGAAATGGATCGCGTACTCGGTCTCGAGTTGGGCGCCGATGACTACGTCACTAAGCCTTTCAGCCCGCGAGAATTGCTCTTGCGCATCAAAAAACTGCTCGTTCGTGCCCAAAGCACTGAAGATACCAGCGCCGAACTTCGCATGGGCCCCCTCACGCTCGACGTCAGCCGTCATGAAGTCACGGTCGCGGGTGAACCTTTGGTGCTGACGGCGACCGAGTTCAAATTACTGGAAATTCTCATTCGTCGACGCGGCCGCGTACAGACCCGCGATCGGCTGCTCCAAGACGTCTGGGGCTACGATAATCCTATTGATAGTCGAACCGTTGATACGCACATGCGCCGTCTGCGCGAAAAACTCGGCGACAACGCACGCTATCTCGAAACGGTCAGAGGCGTCGGCTACCGTTGCCTCACGGAGGAGTGATCCTCAAGTTGAAGGTCGGGCCAACTTGCCCGCTCGTTCTCAATCATGACTTTTGCCACCGTGCTTTTCTTGCTTTTGGCGGCGATCTTTGCCGTCGCTTGGTGGCTGGAGCGCGGTCGTAACCAACGCCTGGAAGCCGAACGCCTGGGCCAGCTCGCCGAGCAACGCCTCCAGCGTGAGCACGAGCTCCGCGAGCAAGCGCAACGCACCGCCGCTCTCTTCGAGCGCATGATCGAAGGCCTCATCGTCGTCGATGCAGCGGGCCGCGTTCGCCTCGCCAATCGCGCTGCCGGCGAGTTGTTCAATTTCAAGCCTCCGGTTGTCGGACGGACGATTCTGGAAGCGACGCGGCACCACGAAGTCGCCGCGTTGGTCACGAGACTGGAAAACGAACCCGAGATTCTCGGCCACGACTTGCGCCTTGAGACACTCGAAGCCCCGAAATTCCTGCAAGTGAACGCGCTGGCCCTGCGTGACAGCGAGGGCGGACGCGACGGCGCGATTTTGGTGATTCACGATCTGACGCGGCTCCGCCAACTCGAAGCCGTGCGTCAAGAATTCGTCGCCAACGTCAGCCACGAGCTGCGCACGCCGCTGTCTTTAATCAAGAGTGCCGCCGAGACCTTGATTGATGGCGGAAAAGATGAACCGGAATCTTTGCTGCGCTTTCTCCAGATCATCGATAAGAACGCGAACCGACTGACGTTACTCATCGATGATCTATTGATGCTCTCGACGCTGGATTCCGGTAATATCCGCCTCGCTCTCCAATCCGTCTCGCTGCGCCTCGCGGTCCAAGAAGCCGCTGATGATCTGCGTGGCCGCGCGTGCGCGCGGGGTGTGACGATTAAAAATTCGGTCGAGGCGGCCTTAATCGTGCAAGCCGATCCCGACCGTTTACGGCAGGTGCTTTCCAATCTGATCGACAACGCGATCAAGTACGGACGCATCGACGGAGAGGTCGTCATCAACGCTCGACCCTTGGATGCCCGGAGGATCGAGGTTTCCGTGCTCGATGATGGTCCGGGCATTCCCGCGGAGGCGTGCGCGCGGATTTTTGAGCGTTTTTATCGCGGCGACAAAGCCCGCTCGCGCGAACAAGGCGGTACGGGACTTGGACTCGCGATTGTGAAGCATGTCGTGCAAGCGCACGGCGGAGAAGTACGCGTAGAAAGTGCGCCGGGTGCGGGTGCGCGGTTTAGTTTTACGCTGCCTACGACTTAAGGCTCGAAGCTTTTACGCCAAGCCAACTGGGTCCATTCCGGCGTCGCCGTGAAGGGCTGGGGTGCACCGGGCGTGCTCCGGCCACGCTCGATATCGGCGCGCAGCATTTGGCCGAGGCGTTGGACGATTTCAGGCTGGGCGGCGGCGAGATTTTGCTTCTCCGCCGGATCGATGGCCAAATGGTACAGCTGAAATGATGGTAGCGTGGCGAGATCGGTGCGTTCGACCTTAAGCCAGACGCTGGGCTTGGGAGTTGGCGCGCTCCAGCCGCCGGAGCCGGGCCAGAGTAGGAGTTTCCACGGACCCGCTTGAATCGCAAAGCGCCCCTCCGCCGAGTGGCTGATGATCGCGGTGCGCGCGGACTGTTTTTCGCCGCGTAGCAAGGGTAGAAAACTGAAACTGTCTTCGGCGGCGGTTTCCGGCAGCTTGGCCCCGACCAGATCGGCCGCGGTGGCGAAGAGGTCGAGTTGTGCGACTAGAGCATCGCTCGTGGTGCCGGCCTTGATCGTGCCGGGCCAGTGGGCGATGAAGGGCACGCGGTGACCGCCTTCGTAGAGGTCGGATTTGAAACCGCGGTAACCGCCACTGGGATCGTGGTTGAACTTGGCATGGCCGGGCACATCGGCGGCGGGGGCGAAACCGTTGTCGGAAGTGAAAATCACGAGTGTGTTTTTCGCGAGGCCGTGTTTCTCGAGCGTCATGACGAGCTGGCCAACGTCGGCGTCGACTTGGGCGACGAAATCGCCATAGGAGGTTGTCTTGGTTTTGCCTTCGAAGTCGCGCGTCGGGAGCACCGGGGTGTGCGGAGCGGCGAGCGGCAAATAGAGAAAGAAGGGTTTGCCGTCTTTAGCGGTGGCGCGCTCCGCGATGTAATCGAGCGCCGTCGCGATGAGGCGGGGTTGCACGTCTTCCATCTTGAAGTCGGCGGCGATGGGGCCGGCGCGCCAGAGCTTGGGTGTCGGGCTGTCGGCGACGGTCGCAGTGGGCACCATGGTGGCGCGGTCTTGGGCGAGCCACACGTAGGGCGGCATGTCGAGGGAAGCGCTGATGCCGAAGAAGCGGTCGAAGCCGTGCGTGGTAGGGCCGGCGGCAAACGGTTTGGAGAAATCGACGTTCTCCAGCAGCGGGCCGGTGCGCACCCAATCGAGGCCGAGGTGCCATTTGCCGAAGACAGCGGTGGTGTAGCCGTGCTGCCGGAGGAACGATGCGACCGTGGGGCGACCGGGCTCGATGAGGGCAGGGTGGTAACCTTGTAGGACGCCTTGTTTGAGCGGACCGCGCCACGCGTAACGGCCGGTGAGGAAGGCGTAGCGGCTCGGTGTGCAAAGCGACGACGCCGAGTGGGCGGCGTCGAAGCGCAGGCCCTCGCGGGCGAGGCGGTCGAGGTGAGGTGTCTGCCAGGCGCTATTGAGATTGTAGCTGGAGACGTCGCCGATGCCGAGGTCGTCGGCGAGGATGTAGACGATGTTGGGTGGCGTGGCGGCGCGGGCGGCGACGACGAGCAGGAGGGCGGCCAGTAGGCGGCGAATCATTTGGTGGTGAGTTTGTGTTTCTCGGAGTAGCTGAAGACGCGTTCGCCGGCGGCGAGGGCGGCTTGGTCTTGGTGAATGAGGCCGTAGAGAGTGAGCGCGAGGACGACTTCCTTGTAGTTTACGGTTTTGGCTTTGCCCCAGGCGTCTGGCTCCTTGCCGACACCGGTGCGCGTGTTGCCTTTGACATCGACTTCGCCGGTGGGGAGGACGCGGGTGATCTGCCAAGCCACGGCGGCCGGCAGGACGGCTTCGAACTCCGGGAGCGGCACGTGGAGCGCGAGGACGGAGCCGAAGAGAATGGAGACGACGTTATAGCTGGAATCGCGGCCGCCGTTCTCGATGAAGACGCCTTCCTTGTCGCGAAGGGTGATGGCGTGGGCGATGAGCTTTTTTGACTGGGCGACGAGTTGCTCGTCGCCAAGAAAGACACCGCAGGTGCCGAAGGCTTTGGCGGCGATAATGACGCGGTTAACCGAGTGGCCGACCTTCGGGATGATGGTGTCGTAACCGCTGTTGATGTAGGCGGCGGCGAGGCGAACCTTGGGGGTGAGGGCGGCGATGCGGTCTTTGAAGTGCGCGGCGTGCGGCGATTCCTGAATCACGAGCAGGGCCCGGCCGAGCTCTTGGAGAAAGAAGTAGGCGGTCTCGACGTTGGCGGCGAACGCGGACGAAATTTTACCGTTGGCCTGAGGTTTGGATTCGAAGCCGCCGTCGGCGCGCTGGTGGGAGAAGGCGACGTCGATGCCACGCCAGGCGTTGTCGGCGGCGGCGAGATCGCCGGCGACCACGGCGGTGATCACGGCGCGGCAGCTGCCGCGTTGCGGGCCGGACTCGACCCAAGAGCCGTGCGCGCGGTTGCTGCCGGTGAGGCCCTTGGCATCCGGGACATCGCCGGCGCTCAGAGCGGCGAGGCGGCCGGGAGGAAAAGCGCGGAGAATGTCGTATTCGCGGAGCGGGGCGCGCGGCGCGGGCGTGGTGGCTGCGGAAAAGGCGGGCGAGGTGAGGGTGAGAGCGAGCGCGGTGAGGAGGAGTGATTTCATGGTTAGCCGATGGTGAGGGTGGTCTTGAAAGGCGTGAGACCGGTGAGATACACGCTGAGGCCATCCCATTTCGGGAGGGCTCCGCGGACTTGGGTGTAGGTGTGCGAGGCTTGGCCGGGGCCGAATTCAATCGTATCCTCACCCACGGTGTAGCGACCCATGCCGGAGGACAGGAGAAAGGCGTCGTTGACGTGGGCGACGGGGGTGACGCCGGTGAGTTTGCCGCCGTGCCGGAAGGCGAGTTCGAGCGCGACAGGCACCTCGTCGGTGCCAGTGATGGAAAACTCCAAGGTAAATTTGCCGGCGGACTCGGAGATCGTGATCACGCTTTCCAAGAGCTGGATATTACTGCGGGTGCGCAGGGCGCGGCTATCAGTTGAGAGCGTGCCGTTGGGCGCCATTTTGGCGTGGTCGCCGTGAGCGATTTGGTCGGCGCTCAGGGGTTGGAAGTAGGGGCCATCAAGTTTTTGACGAAGGACGTAGCGGCCATCGACGGGCTCGAGCGCGTCGGCGATGAACTGGCCTTTGCCAAAAAATGCTGTGGCGCAGCGGACCGCTTCCAGCGCGGCAGCGCCTTTACGGAAAGAAAACAAGGTGGTGTTGCTCGCGAGGATCGTGCCGCTGCGAGCGCCGCGGCGGATGCGGGCGAGGTTGGAGTACGCGAAGACTTTGGCGTAATCGGTGGGCAGGGTCGCGTTGGGCGGGAGCGGCTGGTTGAGATCGGTTTGGGTGAGTAACGCTGGGAGGATGCTGATTTGGGCGCGAGCGGTCTGCTCGATCTGACGACACATGGCGGCGAAGCGGCCGTTGCCGTCGTGGAGGGCGAGGGCTCGGTACGAATAATAGTAACGGGCCATGCTGCCGCGGGTGTTGCGGTCTTGCCGGCGGGAAGCTTCCGTAACGACTTCACCGTCGGGGTGGACGTAGAAGAGGGTCATCTCGAGGTTGCGGCGCACGGGTTCGTAGAGCGCAGGCCGGTTCAGGAGCCGAGCGACGTGCACCAAGGAGTTGTCCACGGTGGGTGAGTAAACCGTGGTACTTTTTTCGGTGTATTGGCCGTCGGGATCTAGGTCGATGGTTTCGGCGAGCCACTCGTCGATGCGAGCGACGTATCGCGGATTCGGATACAGCGCGTTGGCTAGAGCGAGCGCGGAGCAGACGACCCAACGATGGTTGGGCGTGTGGATGCCGCCCGTGACGAGTCCGTTCGCGCCGCGCGTGATAAAGACGCCTAATTCATCGGCGATGGCGCGGTAAACGGGCAGAGAGCTCGATCGCAGCAGTTCACAAGCGGGACAGACGAGCTCGAGGATGAACGCCATGTCGGGGTTCGAATGGAAATTGGTCGCGTAATAATCGACGGTACCGTCGGCGTGCTGCGCCTTGATGATATACGCGACCGCGAGACGGAGGGGTTGGGCGAGATCGGGGGCGTTGCAATATTTCGAGCCAGGCGCGCAAAGAGCGCAGGCGAGGGTGGAGATGAAATTGGCAGTGCCGCCGACGGTGTGGAGGCCGTATTCGTTGATGATCCCGCCGTGCCAGCGGTGGCTGGCGCTGCGCTCTTGATTTGCGAGTTGGGCTGGGATTTGGACGTCGTTGGCGCGAATGAGATCGGTCAATAAATCGTTCGTGGGTAGGCTAGCCGGAGACGAGGTCGCAGTGCTGGCTCGGGAGTTTAGTTGGGTGGCGCTGATGAGGGCGACCAGTCCGGAGGTTTTAAGGAAATCACGGCGATGCATGGTTTCTGGCGAAGTCGGTTGGCTCATGGTTGGGTATAAGGTTTGGTAAATGTTGGGTCTCAGAATTAGGCTGGGGGGATAGAGTCGAACTGAGTCCAAGCACGTGCTCGTCTTTTGGCGAGCTGTTCGTGGACGGAAAGAGTGGTGAGTTTTGGAACAAAAAAAGGAGCAAGTCGGCGAGGCCGGCTTGCTTCTGAAAAAGGGCAGAGGCACCACGACGGTGCCGGGCTTTTTTTAGAGGTTAAACGACTTGCTCAGCACGAAGCGGCGATGATCGACGATGCGATTGGCGTGCCGGGCTGGGTTCGTATTTGAACACGTCGTTCATATCGAGCACGG